>JBGAWZ010000159.1:0-5100 GCA_044227335.1 Candidatus Zixiibacteriota bacterium
CCGGTACTCGACAGAATCTGCTCACCTGAGGTGCGTTCACGAATTTCCACGGCCACTGTCGACGGTGTCGAGTCGCAACTCTCCGCGATGTCGAAATTTGATCTGATCATCGCCACCCGTTTTCACGGTGTCCTGATGTCTTATCTCGTCGGAAAACCAACGATTGGAATATCATATCACCCGAAAATCAGCGACCTGACGGCGTATATGGGGCATCCCGAGTGCGCTTTGCCGATCGATCCGTTGGATATCGAGGCGGTAATGCGGACGTATGTGCATTTGAAAGGGCGACTGAGAGAGTCGCAGAGCATAGTGCTGGAAAAGCTACGGGAAAAGCGGCACGAGCTTTCGCAGATGTACGATCGACTCTTTGAAACGCTACTACCCAAGTAGAGCGTTACTTTGCCGAAACTACCCGCTTGAGAAATTCTATCTTGGGCGTGACGCCCAGCACCGGCAGGCCCAGCACTGCCTGAACCTCTTCGACTTTCTTAAACGACGAATCCATCAGTTCGGCGGCCAACGCGGCTCCCAATCCGAGCGCAAAGCCCAACACAACCGCCATCACGACAATCTTCATTCGGTTGGGCTTGAAGGGCGCCAGCGCCTGTTTGGCCGGTTCAACGATTCGATACTTGGATGAAGAAACGTCCTGCAAGAGCGCCTGCGAAATGGTCGAGCTTTCCTGTTGGGAACGGAATCGGTCGCGCAGTTCGGTCAGGGTTGTAATCTCGCGACTTAAGCGGTCGAGCCGCGCCTGATACTCCGGCGCAACACTTACTTTGTTGATGAGTTGATCAAGAGCGTCCTGCAGATTTACCTTCTTCGACGTGGCGATATCAGAATTTGACCGGGCGGTGAAGAGCGTGATCAAGTTCTGGCGCACCGATTCGGGCTGGTTGGCGTACTGGTCATTTACCAGTTTGCGATTTTCCTGCTCGATAGTAGCCGCCAGCGAGGTTTGCCGGAGCTTGAAATTGATGATTTGCGGGTCGTTCCAAGGGTAGCGGGTCATCAGCGATCCGATCTGGGCCAGATGCTGGCGGATATCTTCGCGCGTAGACACAATGGTCGGCGACTCGCGCAGAGTGATCCGGTCAATCGACAGATTTGAATTGTCGCGGAGTTTTCCAAGCATCTCCTTTTCGGTACGAAAATACCCTTCGACATCCTCGGCGGTGCGATCGATCTCTGCCCGGATTTCGGCCCGGTTGGTCGGCGAGACGATGGAGGCGTCGAGTTGGGATCGCATGAAGTTCTTTTCGAAATCGGTCTTCTCGTCGATTTTGTCCTTTAGCTGTTTCTCGTACTTCTGCAATTGAACGTCACTGAAGTTCTGCGAAGAACGGATTGACTCCATCTCCTGTTTTTGCCGCTCGGTGATAAAGATCTCGCCCAAGGTGTTGGCGATGTCGCGCGCCAGTACTGCGTTGGGGTGCTGGACCTGAATCCTGACCTGATCGACCGCCGCCATACCAACTTGCGTGCGTACTGATAGCTCTTCCTGCAACATGATAATCTTGATTTGATCGACCGTCATGTTCGGCTGACCGGCGGCGATTTTTTGCGCGCGCACGGTGAGTGCGGGATCGTCGATCATTTTCAACCGGGTGGCCAGATCGCTGACATAGCGCGATGACATCAGTTCGTTGAACACCCCCCGCAGTTCTTCTTTCGAGCGGTCACCGTATCCGGTGTATCGCTGGTCGCCGCCCAGCAGACTGGTCAGTGCCGAGGATAGCCGCACCGGCGTGTCGATTGAAACGATCGCGTCGGATTCATACTCCGGTGTGATCATATACGACCCGAACCAACCTATGACACTTACCAAAACCAGCGGAATGACAATCAACCATTTGCGCTTGAGAAAAACTGAAATAATGTCGCGAAGATCGGTAATGCGGGATATGCCGGTTGCAGTACTCATTTGTCCATTCTCAAAGGCGCGGAAAAGTGTCCAACGCCGGTTAGTGTGTCCATAAACCCTATGTTGGCCCAAACTTACGGGATTGAGGTTCGGGCGACAAGAACAATTACCCTGCCTTGTACGCATGACTATCGGTACAATTGCAGACAATCTTGCGCGGCCAACAGGGTCGGCATAATCTGTTGTCCGGCAATATGTTGCGTGTCACGCGCGTAAATTGCCGAGGCCCTCCTCTCGACTGTTTGCGAAAATCGTTGCCGTTGACGTGTCAAATCGACACCTTCCGGCCGACAAATCATGAATTGACTGCCGGAATAACACAACCGACGGAGACAAACTCTCTATGCCGAAGAAACTTGCGCTGATCGTTGGCGCCCGCCCCAATTTTATGAAAGCCGCGCCGCTGATGCGGGAGCTTGGGCGTTTCCCCGATCGCTTTTCGACTCTCTTGATTCACACCGGCCAGCACTACGACCACAAGTTGTCCCAGCTTTTCTTTGAGGAACTGGGGATGGCTCGTCCCGACATTTATCTCGGGGTTGGTTCGGGGAGTCATGCCGAGCAGACTGCGAAAATCATGGTGGAACTTGAGAAGGTATTTATCGAACACAAGCCCGATATGGTCGTGGTGTTCGGCGATGTAAATTCCACCATGGCCGCCTCGCTAGTTGCCGCCAAGCTGTGCATCAAGATCGCCCACGTCGAGGCGGGACTGCGGAGTTTCGACCCGGCGATGCCCGAAGAAATCAACCGGATCGTTACCGACCGACTATCAGACTACATGTTTGTCACCGAGCCTTCGGGGCTTACTCATCTGGCGAGTGAAGGAGTCGATAAGAAGAAGATTTTCTACACTGGAAATATCATGATCGATTCGCTTGCCGCCTCGCTGGCGGCGGCGCGTACATCAACCATTCTCGACGATCTAAAGCTTACACCGAAGAAGTACGCAGTGATGACTCTGCACCGGCCGTCGAATGTCGACAATCCGGAAATTTTGTTGTCGATTCTTAAAGCGGTTATGTCGGTTGGCGATACAGTTCCGGTTGTTTTTCCCTGCCATCCGCGCACACAAAAGGAACTGGCGAAACACAACTTATCACTGTCGGCTACCAGTGGACCGATCCGGCTTATCGAGCCGCTCGGATATCTTGATTTCCTGCGGCTACAATCCGAGTGCTATTTTGTGCTAACCGATTCAGGAGGGGTGCAGGAGGAAACGACCTATCTGCAGATCCCGTGCGTGACTATGCGCGAAAACACCGAGCGACCGGTGACGGTCGATGTCGGCTCGAACATTCTGGTGGGGCCGAATCCGGAAAAAATGCTCGAAGCAGTTAAAGTAATTCTGGCGGGGAAACACAAGCAGGGGAAAATTCCCAATCTGTGGGATGGGCACACCGCCGAGCGAATCGTGGCGGTGCTATCTGATTTGTTGAGATGATTGACGATTAAGACAAGGCGCAAGCGGTACTATAGAGAGTTCCTAAAGTCGCCGTGTCAGCGAATAACGATGATCTTTCCTTTTTTGTCCCCCGGATCAACCTGCCACAGATAAATCCCACTGGCCACCGAATTCCCGGCCATGTTCTTGCCGTTCCAGGTGATCTCAGGTGAGGGGACTGCGTCCATCCGTACTACAATTTCACCATTGACCGTGTAGATGACCAAATCTGAACCGACCGGCAGGTCGGCAAAGGTAAGCTCACCATCGCTCGGACGGTACGGGTTTGGATAGACATGCGTTTCGGCCAAAGCTGAGGACGATTGGGGCGAAACAAGAAATGGCACAGGGGTGGTCCAGACGGCGTTGTCGGAACTGGCCCGGGCATACCAGATGCCTTCGTTTAGCGGTGCGCTCACCTGCCAACTTGTTCCAAAACCGGGCGAGGTGGCAATTGCGCCCGAAGAAATCGGCGAGCTGAACTGGTCGTTGTCATCAACTTGAAAAAAGACCTGGCTGACATCGGCAACGTCGGCTACTTCAAGCGTCGGCTGATCGGTGAGGAAGACCTGATAACTCGACGGCGTTACCAGTTCCGAGTCGACCAGCGCTCGCAAGATACCAGAGAAAAGATCAAACCGCACCGCCGCCGACCAAGAGCTGGCCACCGACGGCGACTCCGAAACCGCGCGGCATTTCCAGTAATACGAATATCCGTTGGACAGATCTGCGTAATCAGCGCTCACACTGTTGCCCAATCCAATCGGAACGATCGATTGCAGATTGGGCTGGGCGAAATTCGGTGTCGAATCAAGGGCAAACTGATACGACAACGTAAGGTACGATGGAACGGTCGATGCCGTGACCGTCACGGAGCCGGCGAGTGAGTCCACGTCGGTCAGGATGGGACTGGGGGTAAGTATCCCCATGGCGAATCCGGCGGGCGAGTATGTAAGAGAAAAATTGCCCACTTCGTCATACGCCTTCACTGCGAAATAATAAAGCCCACCGGCGGTAAGACCGGTTATCGTCTTTCCCTGATCGTTCCCGGCCGGAAGCGCCGGTAAAGAACTGCTCACTACTGTTGCCAATGCCCAGTTTGAAAAATTGATCGGCGAGGTTGACCGCCGGACCTCGTAGTGATTACATGTGCCGGTCGAACCATCGTCACCCGGCGCTTTCCATGTCAACACCACTGAACCGGGTTCATCGCCGGGAAGAGCGCCCAGGTCGAGCACGGAATCCGGCGGAATGGTATCAAGGTTTGGGTCGATATTGGTTGTCGCATTCAGAATATTCGATACCGCAGACCAGTTCGGAACTTCATCGGCGGTCTTAATCGCAAAGTAGTAACTCGTATTCTGAAGCAGGCCGGTAACCGTGTATGTTTCTGATCCGCCAGCCGCTTTGGGGGTCGGCTCGCCGGTCACTTGCGTGGCCGCGGCGAAATTGCTGACGTTTATCACCGAGGTCGAATAGCGCAGATCGTACTGCGCGGCCGTTCCGGTACTGTTGTCGTCGCCGGGTGAAGTCCAGTTCACAACAATGCTGGTCGTTGTTTTTGTCCCAGCGGAGAGATTGGCGACGGCGGCCGGCGCGGTGACGTCGACCGACGCGGTGGTCGCGCCGCTGACGACGTTGGAAATCGCTGACCAGTTGGGAGTTTCGTCGGCGGTCTTTACGGCAAAGAAATAGGTCGTGTTGGCGTTCAGACCTGTCACGGTGAAAG
>JBGAWZ010000160.1:0-5092 GCA_044227335.1 Candidatus Zixiibacteriota bacterium
CTTATCGAACTTCATCCTGCTGACATACAATCGAATGCCGTATCTCGAGAACGGACTCCTGTTCTTCTTTGGCCTGGCTTTCTCTGTCTATGCGCACTGGGGAGAACGTCCACTTGGCCAGATACTCACCGGAGTCGCAATAGCCGGAGCGGCCCTGTTCGGAAAGCTCTTTGGCGTGCTACTCATCGTGCCGATTGTGGCTACTCAGATTTGTTTCCTCAGATCTCGCTCGATCAGACCGATAGGACTGACCTTATTCGGCGGCACACTCGCATTTGGGACATATATACTTTTCTTCATGGGCGGAGAATTCGCGCTCTGGTGGCAGTACCATATGGACACCACTGAACTCCTCCGCGTTTCAAAATACATTGCCGACCCCTTGGGTCCGCTCGGTATGTTCCTTTCGTTCGGCGGCGAAGGCGGACTGACTCTCTTCGGAATTGGAACAGTCGTGATTGCCTGCATAGGATCAATAGTCTGGCTGGCCTCGCAAAATCTGCTCAAGCTAACTCGCGATGACTTGCCGGTTCTCTTTTCGCTGGCTTGGCTGGTGGTTTCATTACTTGTCTTCTTCCCCTTTGAATATCGCCCGCTTAGATATCTGATCGTCGCGATTCTTCCTGCACTTACACTATTTGTTCCACTCATTGAATGGTGGCAAGGGAAACTTACTCTCGTGCTCAAGCCCGTCTGGTTGGCGGTACCACTGATTTTTCTGATCATGCTCTATTTGACAAACCAAATCATCTCATACGTCGCCAATCTCGCGCACACATTTGTTGGATTCAAAACGGTCCTTCCTTACTGCCTCGCGGTGGCAGTGGCCGTTATGCTTTCACTTTTGATAGTTCGTTTCCGCGGCCGAGGTAGTCTTCCGAACATGGTCGCACGGCTACTCATTATTCTCATCGCCGCCTTCTACGTTGTCACCAATGGTCGCGACTTATACGCGGCCTATTCCGATCCGCGCCACGACTTGAAGACTCTCAACCACGAAATCTCCGAGATCATTGACCCTTCTGCTCTGGTCACCGGATCGTATGCCCCGGCGTTAACTATCGACAATAATCTGAACGGCGTTTTCAACTACCTCGGCACGGTCCGTCACGACTCTACTTTTTTCAGAGAATATCACCCAACCCATCTGTTGACCAACTCAAGCGACTGGGCTGAAGTCGATAGAGATTATCGTGGGCTGTCCGGCGCCTTTGCTATCGCCGAACCGATACTCTGGTCGTATCACCTGAAGTTTGTCGCGCTGACAAAAGAGAAGTATGCACCGTCGCTCTTTGAGCAGGCTAATTTGCAGAATGCTCTTGGCAACGAAGATTCGGCGCGTTTGTTACTCGATGCCTTTGATCTGGCCCACCCGCACAACCGCCTATCTTCTGCTCTGCGCGTCAATATCTATGCTATTCTCTACCGCAACACTGATTCAGCAATTACACTGGTTGACCAGCTACTTACGGAGTATCCCGACGATTACTACATTACCGCCTTTGCCGCGATCGCTTACAAAACCGCTCGACTGGAGCAAAAAAGCCGCGACTGTCTCGCCAAGTGCAACCGTCTCAACCCCTACGCCCGGCCCCGCCTGAATTAAATCTTTGTAGTTCGACTCCGCGCGTGGCGGTCGTCCTTGGCCGCCACGAAGACATGGTGCACGGGGACGTACACCACGCACAGAAATACGAAACGGCGAAGCCAAAGGCGCTGGCCCAGCAAACAAAAAGCCCACCGCAGAGCGGTGGGCTATCCAGAACAAATTAACTGCGGGCTTACAGCTTCCGGAATCCCGTTGGCGCTTCTTTGCGCTCTTTTTCCCCTTGTGCCGCCGCTTGCGGATCATCCCAGCGGTCAGCCGCGCCGGTGATTCCCTTAAGCCGCAAATCGAAATCGTCGGGGTTGGAAGCGGCCGTGATCGCCTCTTCAAACGTAATCATTCCCGCACGGTGCAGTTTCATGATCGACTGATCGAAAGTCTGCATGCCGTACTGAACCCCACCCTGCGCCATCAATTCCGGAATATCCTGTGTCTTTTCCGGATTCATCAGGCATTCGCGAATTGCCGCCGTCGAGATCATAATCTCAAGCGCCGGAACCCGACCCGGCATATCGCCGCGAGTCAACAGTCGCTGGCAGACAATCGCCCTGAGCGTGCCGGCTAAAAGAAGGCGAATCTGTTGATGCTGATGCGGCGGGAAAAACGACACGATACGCGTGACCGTTTCCACCACGTTCAACGTGTGAAGCGTAGTCAATACCAGGTGCCCGGTGTCGGCCGCAGTCAACGCGATCGACATCGTTTCCAGATCTCGAACTTCACCGATCAGGACAACGTCGGGGTCCTGGCGAAAAGCATGCCGGAGCGCCGATGCGAACGATTCAGTGTCTCCGCCGACTTCACGCTGGGAAATTATCGATTTCTTGTCGCGATAGATGTATTCGATCGGGTCTTCGACCGAGAGAATATTGAGGCCGCGCGTGGCGTTCATCTCTTCGATGACTGAGGCCAGGGTCGTTGACTTACCCGAACCGGTGGTGCCGGTCACGATGACCAGTCCTCGGCTCTCCTGCGAGAGTTTCTTGATCGCCGGCGGAAGATTCAGATCTTCAAACGAGGGAACCATCGTGTTGACCGCACGAATCGCGATACCGGTGGTGCCGCGCTGACGAAACAAGTTGATACGAAACCGACCCAGTTTGGCCACACTCAGCGCCAGATCCATTTCGTTCTTGCGATAGAATCGCTCAAGCTGTTTCTCATTGAGGATCTGCGAGACCATCTGGTCCATCAGATCGATTGTCACCGGCTCGCTCTGGATTTGTTCGAGGATACCGTTGACCCGTACATGGGGGCGCACCCCGACCCGCACATGTAAGTCGGACGCCTTGCGGTTGAGCATCTCAACCAGCAACTGCTTGAGTGTCATGGAGACCCTTTCCCGAATCCGGGATTAGGCGGTAGGATCGATCTGGAAGAGGACCTGGCCGAACTCCACCGGCTTGCCATTTTCTGCAAGCACTTTGACCACCCGACCGCTGACTTCGGACTCGATTTCGTTCATCAGCTTCATGGCTTCCACGATACAGACTACCTGACCGGCCGTGATCCGCTCGTTGAGCGAAACATACGGCGGCGCATCGGGAGCCGGAGCACCGTAGAAAGTCCCCACCATTGGTGACTTTATCTCCACATATCGGCTGGAATCGGCAGTTGCTGAACCTGCCGCCGGGGAGGCCGGCGCTGGGGCCGGGGCCTGGGGGGCGGGATGGACAGCCATGACCGTTTCGGCCGGGGCCGACATGATCACTGCCTGGGGGTGGTGGCCGTTCGAACTATGAGCCGCTTTCTGCAAAATCTTGATTTTGCGGCCCCAACTGGAAATTTCTAGCGACTCAATCTCCGACTCTTCTACGAGCCGGATCAATCTTCGGATGTTTGATTCGGTAATTAGCATATGGGTATACTGAAAAAGACCCTGCCGGTTGACAGGGTAAACTGGTCTACTCCTCTATATTCCCTCGTCCTCGTCAAAAACAATAGGGTAAAACCCCTAAAGCTCCAACAACTTTTTTTCCGCCCGGTTTAGGACTATCCCGCCGCCGGTTGTTACCAATACGTCGTCCTCTATCCGAACGCCGCCGAACCCGGCTACATAGATCCCCGGCTCAATCGTTACCACGTTGCCCGGCTTCAACTTATCAGGCGAAGTTGAACCAAGCCGCGGACCAACATGGATATAGTAGCCGATCCCATGCCCGGTTCCGTGACCAAATGTCTTACCATAACCGGATTTGTCAATAATGTCCCGGCAGGCTTTATCCACATCCCGGGCCATCACCCCAGCTCTGACTTTCCGAGTCCCGGCCAACTGGGACTTAAGAACCGTGTTATAGATTTTTTTGTGCTTTGCACTGGCCTTGCCGACCACAACCGTCCGGGTCATGTCGGAAACATACCCGCCAACCGTCGCGCCAAAGTCGAATGTAATGAACTCGTTGTTCTTGACCTTCCGTTTGGACGCCACCCCGTGGGGCATCGCTGATCGGGGTCCCGACGCCACAATCGTCTCAAAGGCCGGCTTGTCCGAGCCGAGCATCGCCATCTGATATTCCATTTCGGCGGCAAGTTCGTTCTCTCCGACTCCCGGTCGTATCAGCGGAAGTATCCGCGAGAAGACCTCGTCGGAAATGGCGCACGCGGCCTTGATATTGGCTATCTCGCCGCTGTCCTTTACCCAGCCCAATTCTGCAAAGAGATAATCGGCCGGTATCAAGAGCGCTTCCGGGAGCGACTTGGCGATTCGTTCACGATTGGTGACTGTCAAATATTCGCCGGAGAATCCCAATCGCTTGTTGCGCCCGGCGACTGACTTGAGAGTTTTCAAACTGTCGAGTAACCCGCCGGTATGAATAATAACTTTCGCACCTTTTACCTGTTGACCCGCCTGAACCGCATAGCGTGAGTCGGTGAGAAAATCAGCCGAATTCGGCAACAGCGCCAACAATCCTGAACTGCCGGTAAATCCCGTTAAATATCTCACAAAGTCCATGTGGGTAACCAGAAGGCCGTCGAGGTTGGCGGCTTTCATAGCGGCCCGAAGGTCATTCATTCGTTTCTGCGACATGAGTCGATTCCCTTTCCGATATTTTGTCCATCGCCCGGCTTAACTTTTGCGCCAGTCGCGGCGACGGTTGTTCATCGTTCAATCTTTGAAATATTTCGGCCGCCTGACGCGGATGACCCTGAGTTAAGTACAAATCGCCGATAGTCTCGCTCACCAGTACTTGAGGGCGACGGCCCCCCTGCGGCAAGTTCATGCGATTGGTACGGGGTTCGTTGGCCGAAGTTTCCTCGGCGTGACGCACCAGCGAAATGGTGCGGGTAACTTCGCGGTTTTTTATTCGCCTGACCGGCGAGCTTAATCCTGCGGTGTGAGGATCAATCTCCAATACACGGCGGTAATTCGCCATTGCCGACCACTCGTCGCCCTGTGCATAGGCAATATCGCCAAGATATTTGAGCGCCGCCAAATGCTCTGGATCGACAGACAATACGTGCCTAAACTGCTCGGCGGCCGGATCG
>JBGAWZ010000161.1:0-5086 GCA_044227335.1 Candidatus Zixiibacteriota bacterium
ACGCCGCTGCCACATCGGCGGCCGTCTGCGGATCGATCTCTCCGGCGTTGTTGTCGCCGTCGGTGGCCAGCACAATAACTTTCGACTTGGCCGGTGACTCGCGAAGTCGATTCACGGAGTTGGCCAGCGCCATTCCGATAGCGGTGCCATCCTCGACCGCGCCGAAGTCAACCTGATCGACAAAACGGAGCAAAATCCCGTAATCAGTTGTCAGTGGACATTGTGTGTATGATTCCCGGGCGAACACGACGAGGCCTATTCGATCATTGAGTCGGTTCTGTACGAATTTTTTGATTTCTTCTTTCGCGACAAAGAGACGGTTGTTCGGCTTGAAATCCTCGGCCATCATCGAGGACGAGACGTCAAGACAAAGCATAATATCGACACCTTCGGAACTGCTCTCGTGCGTTTCTGTGCCATGGCGTGGTCGCGCAAAGGCCACGACAAAGAGCACTATGGCCGAAAGGCGCAAGACCAACAACAGGGGTCGGTATTTTTGGCGGGTTGTCTTAGTGACACGGGAGACAATTCTGATATCGGAATATTTGATGGTCGCGCTCTTAAACCGTCGTCGCTTGAAATAGTAGACGGCCATTGCCACCACTAACAGTCCTCCCACTGCGAAGATCGCCCAGGCAGGAATCGTGGCCGACACGATCTCGAAAAAACTGAAGGAGAAACCGGCAAAATCGAAACTACCCACGGCTCCCTCCGGTTGTCTCGGCCACAGTGGGTGGAATATGCGAGGCCGCTATCTCTGCCTTGCGCTTTTCCTCGGCCAATCGGCGCACCTGTTCGATCAATGTGTGAACGATTGCAAAGTCAGTCTGACAACGCTCCAGCTCCGGCACGAGTTTGGCAAACTTGACCAAATCGGCATGACGCAACAGTGCGGAACACTTGTCAAACGCCGCGGCCGGCAATTCGACTTCCTTGAAGTGATCCAGGAACTCTTCGGTGGTCATTTCAAGCACTTCAGCGCTATACATCTTTCCGAGGTACTTGCGCGCAATCTCAGTCAACTCGAAATAGTAGTCCTTGAACTTGCCGGAAGTGAGCAGGTGCTTCTGCTCAAGCTGGGCCAGTTCGGCAAAGGCGATCTCCCAAGGCACCCTGTGATCTTGGCCGGAGAGCAATCCTCTCCGCTTGCGTAGCCAATGCCAGATAAAGAACAATGCCACCAACAAAACAAAAAGCCCAACACCAGCGTAGATGTACTTTCGATAATCGCTTTGAAATTCGTACTGGGGCCGAAGCGGTTTGATATCGGCAGAGTCATCTGTGTCCAACAAAACTGAGCGAACAGTTATTGGTACCGGCTCCGCCAAGAGCACCTTGCGTGACCGATCAGAGAGCACAAACGTAACCGGTACCGGCGGAATCACATATTCGCCGGTGGTGAAAGTCGAGAGCTTAAAGATTGTTTCGTTCTTGAGCCGGCCATCCGGTAGTGTCGAGCGATTGTCGGGCTGGTAATCTTTGACATCGAATGCGCCGAGATTCGCGCCGAGCGGTGGAGGAACGAGCTCATACGTCGAGTCGTAGACAATGCTTATCGTGTACGTGATCAGGTCTCCGATGGTGACCGTTGCGGAATCAACAGAAGTAGTGATTTCAATCCCGGGTAGGGTCTTGACGGTGTCCTCCTGTGCATACACAGATCTGCCGCTTGCACACAGTACCAGTGTGGCAACGACAAGAACAAAAACGACACGGGAGAACAACTTCATTTGTCTACTACTTCAAATTCTGATCCAGAAACTCAACATGCGAGGCCGACGCCAGCTTGGACAAATACTCGCCGTAGGCCGACTCGGTTTTCTGGCTCTCATAATCCATAAAGACCTGCGCTCGCGCCGAGTCAAACGGCATGCCTTTATAGCGCGTATCTTTGTTGGCTAAATAGAAATTGCGGACATCGGCGGTGTCAATCGAAACGCCCGGCATTACCCGTGTCTCGACATACTTTTGTACTACGAGCTTCTTGAAAAGATGATCTTTTTGCCGGATCAACGTTGGGTCAGTGTCCATTTTTTCCCGGCAGGCGGCTGAGTACAAAAGCTCTACACCGACATAATTGCGAAGATACTTCGCCTTGGCTTCGGGATTGAGGAGTTGTTTTTGTATCGAGGGAGGCAATTGCTGGATCTGTTCTTCGACCTCCGACCGCCAGATCGTACGGCCGTCGAGTTTGGCGACCGGCAGATCTCCGGCCGGGTGCGCAGTTGTGTCGATATCGGTGGCGGATCCAAGCTCGCGACGGGCATCGAGCACCCGCCCGCTCCGCTCAAGACAGGCCACCAGATCTTTGGACGCTTCTTCGACAAACGAGCCAGCCGGATCAAGCGTCTTGGCGCGAACAAAGTACCCGGCGGCCTGCTCGTAATCCTTCAGATTTTCGTAATAGACGCGCCCGATCAGAAAATTGACATTGGCCAGTTTTTCGCTCGCCACGCCGGGGAGCACCAAAATCGCCTGATACTCCTGCACCGCCGCCGAATACAAATGGTTGCTTATCAGCTCCGAGGCAAGCTTGGTATGCAGTTCGACCGATCCCGACGTATCCTGACCGCTACACCCAGCAAGCGCCGGCAAACATGCCGCAAGCAAAACGATGTGAAGCCCTAATCCCCGTTTCATTCTCTCCCTCACTAATGCCGCCGCTCGCGCATCTTGAAAAATGTAATGAGCGGCACGACGTATGACTGGTCGGTGCGAATATTGATAAAATCCAGATTGATCAGTTGAAAACTTCGTTTGAGCCCCGCTGAGTCCTGTTCGGCCTTCAAGGCGAACTGCTTGCGGAAAGCCCCCGACGACGTATCCACCAGCACTACCTCGCCGGTCTCGGCGTCTTCCAGCTCGATAAGACCGACATCGTCAAACCCGGTCTCGCGCGGATCGGTGATTTTGATGGCTACAATATCATGTTTCTTGTTGGCGATCTGGAGCGGCCGATGGAATCTACCTGACATAAAGTCGGAAAGCAGGAATACCACCGATTTGCGCTTGATCACTTTGTTCATATACTCAAGAGCACCGCCAATATCGGTGGCGATTCTCTTGGGCTCAAAATAGAGTACTTCCCGAATCAACCGAAGAACATGCGCGCGCCCTTTTTTGGGCGGGATATAGAGCTCTATTGCGTCGGTGAAAATGATCAGCCCGACTTTGTCGTTATTCTTGATCGCCGAGAAGGCCAGCACCGCGCAGAGTTCGGCGGCGGTGTCGGATTTGAACCGGCCGCGCGTGCCGAATCGTCCCGACGAAGACGCGTCGACCAAAATGACCACTGACAACTCCCGCTCTTCGCGGAATTTCTTGATATGCGGAAATCCCGTCCGGGCGGTCACGTTCCAATCGATCAAACGGATATCATCTCCGGGGATGTACTGGCGTACTTCCTCGAATTCCATCCCCTGACCCTTGAAAGTCGAATGGTATTCGCCGGAAAAGAGATCGTTGACCAGCCGCTTGGTGCTGATTTCGATCCGTCGGACTTTTTTCAATATCTCGCGCGGGATCATCGGCTCACGGAACCTCGATAGTGTCGAAGATCTTTTTGACGACGTCATCAGCCGACACTTCTTCCGCCTCGGCTTCGTACGTTAAAATCACCCGGTGGCGAAGCACATCGGTTCCGATTGCCTTGATATCTTCGGGCGTGATATACCCCCGCCCTTTCATGAAGGCGTGGGCTTTAGCCGCCAGATTGAGATAGATAGTCGCGCGCGGCGAGGCGCCGAACGAGATCATATCTTTGATCGCCGCCAGTCCATATTTTTGCGGTTCGCGGGTAGCGAAAACAATATTGATGATATACTCTTTTACTTTCTCGTCGACATAGATCGACCGGACCACTTCGCGGGCTTTGACAATATCCTCCGGCGAAATGATTCGCTCAACCGGAATCGTCATGGTCAACGTGTTGCGATCCATGATGATCCGCTCTTCGGCCGGTGTTGGATACCCAATCTTCAGATGCAACATAAACCGGTCGATTTGCGCCTCGGGAAGCGGATAGGTGCCCTCCTGTTCGATTGGATTCTGTGTGGCCAGCACCAGAAACGGCTCGTCGAGCTTGAAGGTTGTCTCGCCGATGGTCACCTGGCGCTCTTGCATCGCCTCAAGCAGAGCCGATTGAACTTTGGCAGGGGCGCGGTTGATTTCGTCGGCCAAGATTATGTTGGCAAAAATCGGCCCCTTGCGAACCGAGAACTCCCCCTTTTGAGGATTGTAAATCTGAGTGCCGATCAGGTCGGCGGGCAAAAGGTCAGGAGTAAACTGTAGCCGCTGAAACTTGAGCTTGATAGCATCGGACAGTGTTTTTACCGACAAGGTCTTGGCAAGTCCCGGCACTCCCTCGATTAGGATGTGCCCGTTGGCCAAAATCCCGATCAATAGTCGCTCGACCAGATACTTTTGACCGACAATCACACTGCCTATCTGGTTAGTGAGTTTAGCGACAAAAGCCGACTCACGGTCGACATTTGCCTGTATTTGTTGGATATCCAGATTCATCGCACCTCCGCTATCGTGAATTACTCATTTCCGATTCAAAGAACTCCCGGATCTCGGCCTCAAGCCGGATCGTTTCGCCGGGAGCGACCGCCAGCGGAGCGAATTTCTCCCGCTCTGCCCGCCAGAGCCAGCCGGCGAATTTCTCTTTCTGGGAAAGTGTCAGGTCTGTGCTTTCGCAGACTTCAAGCATCTCTTGTGTGGACAGACCGGCCAGTTTGAGCTGGTAACGGTTGGCTAAATATGCAACCAGTAGCTTGTATAGCCCGGTCTGGAACCGTTTCAAATCTCCTCCTGCCGTTTGCCGGAGAACGCCTAGTTCCTCCAGAAATTGCTCTGCCGGGGTTTGTACCACCGGTCGGGGGCGACGGTTCCTTTTGCGGACGAAAAGATATATAACGGTGAATACTGCCAATAAGGCGGCGGCTGAAACGATCAGTTTGGTGCGGGTCATCGCCAGCGCCGCTTTGCGTTTGGCTACTTTCACCGGCTCGGCTATTGAAATCGTCAACGCCTGAGTAGAAACACTGCCGGTGACGCTATCTGCCAAATGGAGAAAGCCGAAAGT
>JBGAWZ010000162.1:0-5033 GCA_044227335.1 Candidatus Zixiibacteriota bacterium
GCCACGGGGGAATATCCGATAGAGGCAGTCAAAGTGATGGCTGATGTTATCAAGGCAACGGAGAAATCTGCGCCGCCGCGACGGGTGGTGCTCGATGAATATCTCATCTCATCGCCGCAAGCACGCGGAATAGCCGAGGCCGTTCGTTCGACTATCGACGCTTGCCCGGTGGCTGGAATCTTTACATTTACCACTTCCGGATTCAGCGCCGAATTAATCTCAATGCTCTTCCCGCCATACCAGGTCATCGCCCTTACGCCCGATGACGAAGTCATGCGACGACTTGCCCTTCGGCGGTCGGTCTATCCGATCAAATCTGCGCATCCGAAGTCAATCGACGACATGGGAAAGAAAGTCGACCGGATTTGCCGTGAGCACAACTTAGCAAAAGCGGGTGAGCGGGTGATTATCTCCGGCGGCGCACCGTTCGGGTCGACCACCCCAACAAACTTCATGATGATCCACGAGGTACGTAAATGAAAAAGGTAGCAGTATTCGTACTCGCGCTACTCGCCATATCCGGCCCACTGTCGGCACAGTCCAAACGGATCGCGGTGACCTTCGACGAACTCCCGGTGGCGCAGTCGTTCGTTCCAGTCAACGGCGAAGAACTGACCGGACAGATTCTCAGCGCCCTCAAAGAATTCAATATCAAGGCAACGGGATTTGTTTTGGGCGAGCAGGTGGCGACCTCGGCCGACTTAATCGGCCAGTGGCTCAACGCCGGCCACACGCTTGGGACCATGACCTGGTCGAATCAAGATTTCCATGATGTCGGAGTTGGTGAATTCATGCGCCAGGTGAAGGGAGGAAAGGACGCCCTCGAACCAATCCTCAAGCAGTTCGGCCAGAAAACTCGCTGGTTCCGCTACCCGTTCCTGCATTACGGCGCGACCTCCAGCGACCGCGCCAAGGCGCGGGAACTGTTGTCTTCAAATAATTTAACCGTCGCGCATGTAACGGTGATGACCGATGACTTTTTGTACAATCTCAAACTCGAGCAGTTGGGGCCGAAGGCCGATACGGCACGACTGGATCAGCTCAATCTCGAATACACGATGCACGTCATGGATGAACTGCACCGTCAGGAAGAACTCGCGTTGGCGGTCGCCGGACGACCGGTAATTCACATTCTGCAGTTGCGGGCCAATCGCCTCAACGCGCTGTTCTGCTGGAGCATTTTCGACGCCCTCAAAACCGACGGATACAAGTTTGTGTCACTGGCCGAAGCGCTGTCCGACCCGGCCTACTCGATTACCGAGAAGTACACCGGCAGTAAAGGCGTCGGATATCTGGATATGATTGCAGAGAGCAGGAAAAAGAAGTAGCCGCCCCGCTTACTTTAGAGATTTCGTTGCACGCCAATAGGCGGAACTTGCCGTTATCAGCGCCGATCCAATCGCCAAGTATATCGCCGCCAGCCAAATCCGGGGGATGGGAGAATGGCGCAAAAGTATTCCAAGAGTGACCATTGCGATCACAATCAGATACGACTGCGCGGCCTGAAAAGCAAAGATGCAAATTTTTGGTTTGTGAGGAGAAAGCGCCGCAAGGCGGGCGATATTTCGCCGTGCAATTTTCGCAAAGACAAACCACCCTTTGAGCAGGCCGACGCCCACCGAGGCAACTCCGATTGCTATTCCCAAGTAGCCAGCGCCGCGTAGCCAGATCACCGCGCGGCTGATCAGTACTGTTCCGGCCAACGACCATAAGAGAGCGGCCGTGAGCGAAAGGGTTCGGCGCGAAACCGCGGGTTCGGGGAAGGGCATGGGCTATTCAATACACGATTGGTGGTTGTAAGGCAAGCGTTTGTAGCGGAGGTCGTCACGATCAGCACTCACAAAATGTGACACCAATCCAGCCGCTCCGCTGTTATAATAGATACAGGCAATTGTGTCGACAAAGGATTGTAGGTCGGGTTCCGACTGAGCGCCGAATGGCGCGACGGAGAAACCCGACGAAGTCAGCTAACGGATAGATCATGTCACAGACGAACAAAGAACTAAAGCTTTCCGCCAATGCACTTACTGTGCTTGCGCGGCGGTACCTGCTCAAAGACGCCGAGGGGCGGGTGATCGAAACCCCCCATGACCTGTTTGTGCGGGTAGCGCAATTCATCGCCGAGGCCGATCGTGGGTATGGCGCGACCGACGCCGAAATCCAGAAGACCACCGGCGAATTTTATGACATGATGGCCTCGCTCGACTTCCTACCAAATTCGCCAACCCTCATGAACGCCGGGCGCGAATTGGGTCAGCTCTCCGCCTGCTTTGTCCTGCCGGTCGGCGACTCGATGGAAGAAATCTTCGAGACCAACAAGAACGCGGCGCTCATTCACAAATCGGGAGGCGGTACCGGGTTTTCGTTCTCGCGTCTTCGCCCGAAGAACTCAATCGTCGCCTCGACTCACGGTGTCGCCAGCGGACCGGTTTCGTTTATGAAAGTGTTCAACGCTTCAACCGAGGCAGTCAAGCAGGGAGGAACGAGGCGTGGCGCAAATATGGGAATCCTGCGGGTCGATCACCCCGATATTCTCGAGTTCATTTCCTGCAAAGACGACACCGCCGAGTTCACCAATTTCAATATCTCTGTTGCGATCACTGATCAATTCATGACCGCGGTAAAAGAGGGGACCGATTATTCGCTCATCAATCCGAAAACCGGACAGGTGCACTCGGTTGACGGCAAGCAAGTGTCTCTGAATGCCCGTCAAGTATTTGACAGGATCATCGACCACGCCTGGAAAACCGGCGAGCCGGGAATCATCTTTATCGACCGGATGAACAGCTTGAATCCGACTTCTCCTAGTGAATCAATCGAAGCTACCAATCCGTGCGGCGAACAACCATTGCCGCCATCTGATTCCTGCAATTTGGGCTCGATCAATCTAAGTCACGTCGTGAAGGAATCCCTGCCAAAAGACTACTCAATCCATCAAGCAAGTGAGGGGATCGATTGGCAGAAACTTGGAAAACTGGTGCATACAGCAGTTCATTTCCTTGACAATGTCATCGACCAGAACAAATATCCATTAGCTGAGATCGCTGTTCAGTCAAAAAAGAATCGTCGCATAGGCCTTGGGGTGATGGGCTGGGCCGATATGTTGGTGAAACTTCGCTTGCCGTACAACAGCGAACAGGCACTAGCGCTTGGTGAGCAAGTAATGGCATTTGTCGAGACCGAGGCACGCAATGCATCGTCAGAACTTGCCAAATCCCGCGGTCGTTTCCCCAACTGGAACGGTTCAATCTACAAGTCGCAGGAAGTCTCGCTTCGCAACGCGACTGTGACAACCATTGCGCCGACCGGAACAATTTCTATTATTGCCGGATGTTCTTCGGGAATTGAACCATTTTATTCGCTGGGCTTTGAACGAAATGTCCTCGATGGCGCCCGGCTGGTGGAGATCAATCCGCTCTTTGAAATCGCCGCTCGCGAACAGGGGTTTTACTCTGACACGCTTATGCGCAAGGTAGCGTCAGTCAGATCGATCTCCGAGATTTCAGAGATTCCCGAATCGGTGCGCTCACTCTTTGTCACCGCTGCTGATGTCTCGCCCGAATCACATATCCGAATGCAGGCGGTTTTCCAAAAGCACTGCGACTCGTCGGTTTCCAAGACGATCAATTTCTCCGAATCGGCCGGCCGCGAGGATGTCCGCTCGGCGTTTGAATTGGCCTACGAACTGGGATGTAAGGGCGCGACAATCTACCGCGACAATTCCCGTCCCAATCAGGTCCTGTCGAGTATCAAGCCCACTGCTGACAAGGTGCAATCGCCCCTTTCGGCAAGTCCAGTGGAGAAGCGGCCCGCCGTTCTCACCGGATTCACCGAAAAAGTCGCCACCGGGTACGGAAACTTGTATGTCACGGTCAATGTCAAAGACGGCCGGCCCTTTGAAGTCTTTGCGACCATAGGCAAATCTGGGTATACAACAATGGCTGACTCTGAGGCGATCTGCCGGTTGATTTCGCTCTCGCTCCGCGCCGGTGTCCCGGCCAGCGAAATAGTCCGCCAGTTACGTGGTATTGGTGGCTCCAGCCAGGTCTATTCCGACGGTTCAAGAATTTTCTCTATCCCCGACGCCATCGCTCAGGTCCTGGGGAGACATTTCTGTCCGGCCGAAATTTCTGACCAGGCCGAATCGGCTCAGGGGAGTTCTATCGGCCCTACTGCTCAGATCGGCGTAGAAATCTGCCCCGAATGCGCTGAGCCGATGGCCTTCGACGCCGGGTGCTACCACTGCGCCTCCTGCGGCTATTCCAATTGCTAATTCTGCCGATAAGTAGTAGAGTAGCGGCCAACCGTCTACACCTATACCTATGGCAGTAAGCAGTTTCATTCCGGCGGGACGAACCTCGCTGGTTCGCAAAGGAAATCTGGCCTTGCAGGTCCAGACCGAGTACGCGGTGCGCCCAAATCCGCGTATTACTACGACTATCCTGAAAGACGGTCAGGTCCTTCACAAGATCGAGCGGGTATTGGATCGCGAAATAGAGTCGTTCGAGGAACAGCGCTCGATCGAGGCGGGCATGAAACGCCAGCATATCGAAGTTGTCGATATTCTGCAGTCGGCCTCACCCGAGGCCGCCCTGAATCTCACCAGCAATTTTACCCCTGACGGAAAAAACGAAAAGCCGCAGTCGGTCGAAGATCGAATCGGCGCTATTCCCGGCGTCCGGAAAATTTATCATATGGATTATGACGGGAATTTCAAGGGGGTTGACACTTCCGAGCAATTCAAAAAGCAATTCAGCTTTGTATTTAAGAACTTGCGGGAAGTCCTGAGCATCTTTGCAGAACTACCCGGCAGTGGCTTGCATGAGCAGGGGGTATACGAGGTCGAGCAGGACCGCCTGTACTTTGTATCACTCGGCTCAGAATGCTACTTTGTCCTCGTGTCACCGGTACACTCGGTGTCCGATTACGAGGCGGCGATTCGCGACGTGATCAAACGAGAGCGATAGCAAAAATTTTCAGGTCTAAAATACAGAAACCCGCCTTGCGGCGGGTTTCGTCGTTTTGGAGAGAGA
>JBGAWZ010000163.1:0-5010 GCA_044227335.1 Candidatus Zixiibacteriota bacterium
ATAATCTCCGTGAGCGAGTGCCGACACAACCGGGTGTTCCTCTGAGCCGTCGAGCGACGCCCAGTAAATCTGATTGATCGTACTATCGGGGGAATTGTGATTGCCGGCGAAGAACAGGACATGTTTACCGTCGGGAAGCACGATCGGCCACCGATAGGACGTGTGCACCGTTGAGTCTTTCCGTGTGATTTTCGTTGGCTCCCCACCGGTCGCTGAAATCGAGTACAGATCACTCATAAACGTCGGCGCAAAAACAATACTGTTGTTGGGCCCCCAGGACGCACCTCGTAAGGTGGCTACGGGTGAGGCGATAGTCAGCACCTGGCCGGTGGCGATGTCGATCCGCTTAAGGGCCTCTGGCGTAGCGAACCCAACCGATTTCCCGTCGGGCGACCAGAAGGGAAACGATGCATTTTCAGTCCCCGACAAAACATGGGCGTTGAGGTCAGAAAGTTCGCGAATCCATACCTGTTGCCCGGCCGGTGAGACCGCGACAAATGCGATTTGCTTTCCGTCCGGGGAGATTACCGGCGGCCCTGCATAGTCGCCGCCGAAGTGAAAAACTGACTCCTTTGGTGCATTGATGACCGTACGAGTCTGTGGAATTGGCGTTTTAATCCGACTGTAGAAGTATGTGCCAATCGCAAAGAGAATTGCAACAGCGGCCACAATCCGGCCAATCCACTCACTTGTTCTGCGCTTGTGGGGGACTACCGGACCCGAAGTAACTTGCGACCCACCACCGCCGGAAATCCAGCGAAGTTCGTCGACCATATCTCGCGCCGATTGCCAGCGCTTGTTAGGATCTTTCGCCAGGCACTTTGAAATAACTCGGTCAAGAGCGGGTGGTGAAGTCGGCTTGAGTTCCGTGACAGGACGAGGTTCCCGCTCGAGTATGGCGGCGATTAAACTGGCCTGACTTTTTCCATCGAACGCCTTTTGGCCGGTAACCATTTCGTACAGCATCGCGCCGTAGGCGAAAATATCAGAGCGGGCGTCGGCCTCTCCCCCTTCGAGTTGCTCCGGAGACATGTAGTGCAGAGTGCCGACAATTGTGCCGGTGCCCGTCAGCGGCGTGGTCTGAGTGATCGATTCAACCGTTCCGCCACTCGACTGCAACTTGGCCAATCCGAAATCGAGGAGCTTGGCGGTGTCTTTTGTGATAATGACGTTGCCGGGTTTCAGATCACGGTGAATCAATCCGCGAGCGTGGGCGACGCTGAGGGCGTCGCCGATTTGCACAGCGAATCGAAACAGTTCTTCGGAGGAAAGCGGCGAGCGTTTAATTCTCTCAGAAAGTGTTTCTCCTTCGAGATACTCCATCACCAAATAGTCGATGCCGTCCTGATGGCCGACGTCATATAGCGTGCAGATGTTGGCATGGCTGAAACTGGAGATCGCTTTGGCTTCGCGATCAAAGCGCTGGCGGAGTTCCGAATTGGCCGAGATGTGACTGGGCAACACTTTGATAGCCACAATGCGATCAAGGCGCGTGTCTTTTGCTTTATAGACCTCGCCCATCCCACCGGCGCCGGCCTGGGCGATAATCTCGTAGGGCCCTAATTTGTTGCCCGGCGACAGGGTCATTTCTTGAGCTCCTCGGTCCAGTTCTGGATTACGACAAATTCGGCCGCATTCCCAAGTTCGGTGGGAGCGAGAATGTAAAAGTACTTTCCGTCGTTAGTCACGGCATACGGGAACAGAGTGTTCCCGCCGCTGAATGTAAATCGATGGTTGAACAATCTGGTTGGTGTCCCGATTTCCAGGCCATGCTCGTAGGAGATCGGCACCCCCATAAAGTCGAATTCGGGTGTGACGAAATACAGCTCGCGACCGTCGTCCCGCCATCGCGCGCACCGCCCGCGATTGACCGACACCTGCCACTTGCCGCCGGTTGGCGTTAGTTCACGAATATATACTTCGGGTCGATCCGTTTCGTCGGTCTGGTACGAAAGGAATTTTCCGTTCGGCGAGATCTGACCGCGAACTTCGCTGTATGGTTGGGCCAACAGCGGCTCGACCTTTTGAGTCGGCACATGATAAAGCCACAGATCACTTGTCCCAAGCCCCGCCTGAACCACATAGGTCATTCCGTCGGGTGCTATTCCGACGACTGACACTTCCATCGTGTCGGGCAAGCCGATCTTCTCGTCAGTACCGGTACCATTGGCACTTCGTTGCCAGGCAGAGAATTTGCCGCTTGTGCGATTAGTTGTGAAAATGACTTTGGAACCGTCGGCGTTCCAGAGCGGCCAGACATTTATCGCCGGCCCGAAAGTCAGTCGTGATGATACTTCCCGTTTCAGGTCGCGCACCCATATATCTACCTGGTTCCCCTGATCGGACTGGAGTCCGTACGCTATTTTTGTGTTGTCCGGTGAGAGTGAGAAATCCAGGAGTCGACCGGGTAAGCCAACGGTAACAACCGAATCTCCATTGCGATTCACGCGGATTATTGAGCGGTCTCCCCCAGACTGACCCCGCTGGTAGATGAGCGTACCGTCATTTGAAGCACTGAACAGTGCCCGCTCACCCAGCGAAGAGATATTTCCGGAGAGTGGAATTGGTTCACTGATGAAGTCCATTTTACCCGGATCGAACGGATGCGCGACCAAGAGTTCATTTCGCACATAGAGCACATATCCATTGGCGTATTCAATTCGCGAATTCACCTTGCCGATTGTCTTTGACTCAAGCGAACTGATCGACCCTACCTTGAGCGAGAATTGATCGGCGGAAGAATCGATATCCGCCAAAAAGAGAAAATGCTCACCGTCGGGCAAAAAGCAAGGCCAGGCGGCCATATGCTCTTTGGCATTGTGATCAATGGTGCTGGCGGCGGAGGGAGTGCCACCCGAGGCGGGGACTTGGCGAACAGAGTCTGTTCGGCCGCCGTCAAATAGAATTATACCCTTGGTCCCCCAGGAGCCGTCGGAACCGCTGGTCGCTTCGCAGATCAACTGGGCAAGTCCGCCGGCGATTGAGATCTTCTTGAGTTGAGTACCGTCGAAGAAAGCGATCTGCTTGCTGTCGGGCGACCAGAAGGGGCGCGAGTTGTCCCCTTGAATGCGCGCCAGAAAGTGCGGCTCAAGCGCATTTATCGGCCTGATGTAAATGCCGCTTTGGCCGGTCGTGTCGATCGCTTGAAAGGCGATCATGGTGCCGTCGGGAGAGAGGCGCGGCCAGGTAACCGATGCCAGGCCCGGAGATGGCGGCACCTGCCAGCGTGCGACCTTGGGCACAGGTTTTACTTCCGTTAGTTTCAAAAACCCAAGCGTGCCTGCAACTGCCGCCAAGGCGATTACCGATCCCCACAGAATGCGCTCGCGCGTCTTGCGGCTTTTGGAGACCGCGATTGGGATGCCAACTTGTGATCCACCCTCGGAGACCCAGACGATTGCTCGTTTCATATCGCCGGCCGATTGCCAGCGGTGATCGGGGTCTTTCTCAAGACACTGCTTGATTACCCGGTCGAGCATCGGCGGAGAGAGCGGCTGAAGATCAGTAATCGGGCGAGGATTCTCTTTGAGAATCGACGCAATCAAACTGGCTTGACTGGAGCCCTCGAACGCTTTTTTGCCGGTCGACATTTCATACAGGATGGTGCCGAAACTGAAAATATCAGAGCGGGCGTCGGCTTCTTTTCCTTCGAGTTGTTCGGGGGACATGTATTGAAGAGTGCCGACAATTGTCCCTTCGCCGGTGAGCGGTGTCGTGCGGGTAATGCCGCTCACTCCGGAGACAATGCCGCCCGCCTGCTGGAGTTTGGCCAGACCAAAGTCCATCAGCTTGGCGCCGGTCTTGGTCAGCATGACGTTGCCCGGCTTCAGATCGCGGTGGATCAGCCCTTGTCGATGCGCTTTATCCAGCGCTTCGGCAAGTTGTGTTGCGATAGCAAGTAGTTCGGCGGCCGGAATCGGGCCTTTGGTCAGACGGGCGGAAAGTGTCTCGCCATCCAGAAATTCCATCACCAGAAAGTCGATACCATCCTGGTGACCGACATCGTAGAGTGTGCAAATATTCGGATGATTCAGACTCGAAATCGCTTTTGCCTCGCGCTCAAAGCGTGTGCGCAGATCCTCGTTATTGGCGATCTGAACCGGCAAGACTTTAATAGCAACCGTGCGTTCTAGGCGCGTGTCTTTGGCCTTGTAGACCTCGCCCATGCCGCCGGCGCCGGCGGGAGCTTCGATCAGATACGGGCCCAGTTTGGTTCCGGCAGAAAGCATCATGACTAGTCTCTCCCAACTAGAGGCAGAATATTCTTCTCAAATTCACACGTGAAGCGGGCAATATTGAGTGTTTGACTCCATATTGCAAGCGTAATATGAAACCGGAGTCAATCCGGGAGGATTAGTTGTCGTGCTTAAGGCGGATTCGGCGGGTCAGCGTGTCGGTCGGTGCAGTAAGTTTGAACCAATAGACACCGTCGGGATTGCCTGTGAGATCAAACGGCATGATCGAATCTTTGATTTGTGAATATTGGTGCGAGAAGACCGGCGACTTTGTACTATCGCTCACAATCTCGACATCGAAATTGGTTGGTTCGTCGAAGAATAGATCGATCTCGAACTTGCCCTGATTGCGTGGTGGAAAGATTTCGCAGACGGGGGGTTGCTTTGGCCAATTGACTGGCTGGTCGGTGACTGTAAAGGCATACCGGATTTCGTTGCCGAAGTCTGAATTGAAGTTCTTGATCAGGTGACCGGCGGTGTCAATCAGCCGAACGTATCCGTACCCGCCCTCGACATTGTACCAGAAGTTGAGGCCGTTACCAGCTGTATCTGATAGATGAAACTCATATGAACCCGGTTTGAGCTTTAGCAAGTAGATGTATTCTTCTTCGGCACGGATTGCATTGGAATCGGAGCGCAAAACATCATGACCAAGTCCGTCGACCAATCGCCATCTATTATCTGCTGAATCGTAATTGGTCCGAATCGCCAGTGTAAGATCGAGCGGGAGAACATCGAAGAGTGGTAGGATCCCTTGTCCTGTGTTGTCGATAGC
>JBGAWZ010000164.1:0-5006 GCA_044227335.1 Candidatus Zixiibacteriota bacterium
CGCGGGTGGGGAATATCATCGTCACGATTGACGGTACAGAAATGCCTCGGGAGCGATTCAGTCGCTCTGGTGTTAATCTAGTTCAGCTCAATCTCAATTCTTCACTGCTACACGAATCTTCGGTCATTACTGTGATTTACGCCAATAACTAAGCGCGCCAGTTCAACGTTGACTCGTGCGGCGGCCTCTTCTACTATGAGGCATGGCTGATCGGTATTTCAAATCGATTGCAACCTGCGCCGGGATAGTGTGTGCATTGTTCGTCTGCGTTGAACCGGTGAAAAGTCAGGCGATTGATGTCACTCTGGTAAATAATTTGGTGTTCGGGAATGTCTTTTCGGGGATACCCAAGACAATTTCAAAGCAGGCCGCCGGCGCGGCCGCTGAATTTCATGTTTCCGGAACCGCCGGCGCAGAAGTACTGATCACTTTTTTGAATCTTCCCAGATACATCAATCAAAACGGGAACACCATGAATGTCATTTTCAACGATAATGACTGCGCTATGGATTCCTCGGCATCGCCCAATCAATCCAGTCCCGGGTATGACAATGTGAACCCGTGGCAACCGATCACCTATCGTCTGGGTTCCAACGGTCTGACTATATGGCTCGGCGCCACTATTATTCCAAACATTGGTCAAAAACCGGGCAATTATACCGGGCCGATTCAGCTCAAAGCCGAATATACCGGCAACTGATTTCCGGCCTGTTCAACCGGACGCCAATTTTCATCGTCTCTGACTCAAATCACGGCCGCTTCCCTCTACCATAGAACAATCCATTCCGATTCAAAGCGGAGAAGAGAGAATTTGTAGCAATGTTCGGGAGACTGCTTATGAAGAAGAAAATCCTGATCGCGGCCGGAATCTTGTGTTTCGCGGGTTCGTCCGTTCGCTCACAGGATGTCGCCAACGGCCTGGCGATCGCCAATGTTTTGGCGACCCTTACTGTTACTGCCACCCAATCGCTCGATTTCGGGAATGTATATCAGGGTGTAGCGAAAACGCAGGATGAAACCAGCGACGCGCTTTCCGGCATTTTCACCATCGCCGGTGAGCCGAACGCCGCAGTCGCTATTTTGCTGACGCTTCCGGATTATATTGCGCTGGCCAGTGGCGCTGACCGAATGGTTATCAGCTTTAGTGGAACCGACTGCACGTTTTCAGTTTTGGCGGCCGCGGCGCCTTCGACACCGTCGGCACCGGGCGCAGGAGCGCTCGTTGATCAGAACCCGAGGAATCTGCTTGGTACTACAGTCGGAGCGGGCGGTGTATCACAAATCTTTCTGGGTGGACGTGTGACGCCGTCGGTTAATCAATCAGCTGGCGCCTATACAGGCGATGTTCTCTGCACAGTGGCCTACACCGGCTCCTGACGGCCTACACTGTCCTAAAACACTAAGAAGTCGCTCTATAACGGCCCCCCTAGGGGGCCGTTTATTTTATTGTCTGACAACGAGATATGGGGAGGTCGCCTCAGAGTAGGGGGGCCGGCAGGCAGGCCGGTGCCCTTACCTGGGGTAGGAGTGCCGCAAATCGCAAAAAAAGGGCTTTGGGCTGTTAAGAAATTGATCTGGCTGTCGATCTAACTGAGCAAGAGAATGACAGTAACTCGTGCAATTGCACAAGGATTAAACAGCGAAGTGGAGACTTCAATGAAGAGCATGCCTATCTGGCTGAAGAAAGCGCTCGCGATCTCACTGGTAGCAATACCGGCGGTGGTCATGACGTTTTCCCAAGCTAAGTCACAGGATGTCGCGGTTGGGCAAGCCCAGGCCACAGTACTGGCCACCCTTTCAGTCACGGCAACGCAGTCCCTCGATTTCGGCAACGTGTATCAGGGAGTTGCAAAAACGCAAGACGAAACAAGCGACGCAAACTCGGGGATCTTTACGATCACCGGCCAAGCCAGCGCCAGCATTTCCTGCTTCTTTCAGTTGCCGGAATATGTTGGACTAGCTAATGGCACCGATCGGATGCCGATCAACTTTACGACGACCGACGCGACCTTTTCGATTCTGGCGGCCGCCGCACCCTCGACACCTTCGGCTCCGGGAGCGGGCGCGACCCTGAACACGAATCCGCGGAACTTGACCGGTACCGGGATTGGTGTTGCCGGGACCTCACAGATTTTCCTCGGTGGTAAGGTGGTACCGTCGGTTAATCAGACCGCGGGAAGTTACAGCGCAGATATCGTTCTGACGGTGTCGTACACCGGCAGTTGAGATAAGGAATGTTAAGAGAGTAGGACTTAAAGACAGGGGCATGGGCCCCGTGAGAAGGAGATGCAGATGCGAGTTTTTTCGATGAAGAAAGTCAGTCTCGCCGCGGTGTTGCTGGCCGGATTGGCGATGACTACGGCGCCGGCCGTTCACGCGCAGGATGCAACGACCGGTTCGGCAACCGCCACCGTGTTGGCAGTTCTGTCTGTGACAGCAAGTCAGGCGTTGGATTTCGGCAACGTGTATCAGGGTGTTGCCAAGACGCAGGACGAGACCAGTGATGCCAACTCCGGTATCTTCACGATTACCGGCGCGGCGTCTTCCAATATCGCCTGCTACTTCCAGTTGCCCGAGTACATTGCGCTGGCTAACGGTACGGACCGTATGCCGATCACATTCAGCTCGACCGACGCGACGTTCTCCATTCTGGATGCGGCCGCTCCGTCGACTCCGTCGGCTCCTGGCGCCGGCGCGACGCTGAATACCAGCCCGCGGAATCTGACCGGCACGGCGATTGGCGCCGGTGGCACGTCGCAAATTTTCCTCGGCGGTAAGGTGATACCGTCGGTCAATCAAGCGGCGGGTGCGTATGCCGCCGATGTCGTGTTGACCGTGTCGTATACCGGTTCTTGATAGGTATTGTCGGGCAGTGCCCGATTGGATGTCGCACTATGGATGTGTGCGGCAATAAATGGTTCGTAAACATAGGATGATTGAACATGTCGAACGCAAAGATAACCCCGTCGAACAACGAGTCCGGCTCGCGACGGGGTCTTTTTATCCTTCTCCTTCTCTTTTTGGCATTTGCAACGCAGGTTACCGCCGGGGTACTGGTGGCACCAACAGTTGTAGTCCTGGCAGACAAGCACCGTACCGCCCGGCTTGATATTAATAACCCCGGCAGTACTCCTCAGGAAGTCACTATATCATTCGCCTTTGGATTGCCCGAGTCGGATTCGGTTGGGAATGTGCGGGTAATGCTACAGGACACAAATATCACCGATCCTCGATCAACGGTCGAATGGATTAAGGCGTTTCCGCGGCAGATGGTGATTCCGCCGGGTGGAACACAGGTAGTTCGGTTTGTTGCGGCGCCTCCGGAGGGCTTGGCCGATGGCGAGTACTGGGGGAGGATTGTCGTCAGAGCGAAAGACGGTCAGAAGGAAGTGCCACAGGCGAGCACCGACGGCGCGATTACCACCAAACTCAATATGATCATGCAGACAGCCATCATGATCAAGTACCGCACTGGAAGCCTCAACTCCGAGGTGGAAGTGACCGAGGCGACAACCAAACGGACAGATTCGAGCGTGCAGGTGACGATTGACCTTAATAATAAGGGCAACGTGTCGTATGTCGGGGTGTTGACCTGCCGATTGCTCAACGAAGAGAAAAAGGAAGTTTCACGGACCCAGTCCGACCTTGCGGTTTACCGCCAGTTGCGGCGTCGAATGGAATTACCGACACGCAATACGACCGGCAAGTATACAGTGGAGGTTTCGGTGACCACCGACGGACGCACCGATGTTGCGCCAGAGGACTTGATCGCCGGGAACAAGGTCTTTTCGTCGGTCGAGGTGGAATAAGAAGATATCGCAGGTCGTTCCGGTCATCGGATCGACATGAGGCAGGATGCCCATGCGTTTAATTCGCCCACATCATATCGTCA
Organism: Candidatus Zixiibacteriota bacterium; assembly: GCA_044227335.1. Classification (GTDB taxonomy): domain Bacteria; phylum Zixibacteria; class MSB-5A5; order GN15; family FEB-12; genus JACRAV01. The sequence continues at coordinate 3,893 of JBGAWZ010000164.1, forward strand.
TACTCATAGCCTTGGCGTTTTCGCTCCCGACTTCACCTGTCCGGGGCGAACCAACGTTTGAGGAAATCACGGTCGGTTTTGAGGTTCCCCGGCTGGTCCAGCAGGATATTCTGGTCCAGTACGACGGCAACTCGGTATTTCTGCCGGTCAGTGAGATTTTTCGCCTGCTCGATATCAATGTCGGTCCCGACCTGGAGCACACCCGGATCGAGGGGTTTTTGTACACCAAAGATCGGCGGTATGAACTTCGCCCTCTCGAAAACAAGGCTATTGTAGAAAAGAACGAGTATCCGTTGTCGCCCGGCGACTTTCGATTTTCCGGGATGGAGTTGTATCTGCAGATAGATCAGTTTAAGCGGCTCTTTGGGCTGGAGATGACGTTTGATTATTCGCAACTTAAGGTACTACTGCCGCTCAATCAAAAATTCCCGGCCTACCAGCGACTTGTCCGCAAGCAACTCCGCGATAAATTGCGCCAGACCGAGGCGACGCTTAAGAACTTCAAGGCGATCCCACTCAAGCGCGAATTGTTCTCGGGTGGCGTGCTGGACTGGACAATATCGGCCAATCCGGTGGGTGGAAATGGCCACTATGCAGATGTCACCATGGGGTCGATGCTGTTGGGTGGCGACCTGAGTTTATCTGGAACTGGTAATACTCAGACCGGAATCCAGACCGACCAGTTGAATTACCGCTGGCATTATGCCTTTGATGCCAATAAGTATATCTCGCAGGCCGAACTTGGGAAAGTCAATCCCGGCGGTCTTTTATCAAGGTCGCTCAAAGGCGGTTTGCTTACCAACAGGCCACAGCTTCAGCGGACATATTTTCAAACGATCAATATTTCAGGCAAACTCGATCCGGGATGGGAAATCGAATTATATTCCGACGGCAAACTGATCGATTTCACGCGGCCGAATGCGGCGGGGGAATATTCATTTGCTGTGAGCATTGATTACGGCGCCTCCGACCTGCAACTGAAAATGTACGGCCCCAACGGAGAGATCCGGACCGAAGAGCGGCATGTACGGGTACCGTATACACTTATTCCGCGCGGACTGTTTGAGTATACGGTCGCGGGCGGAAAAGATGGATTAGCCGCCAAGGATAACTG
>JBGAWZ010000165.1:0-4995 GCA_044227335.1 Candidatus Zixiibacteriota bacterium
ACTGAAAGAGTAATGCAGTCGGCCCAATCGACTTTTATTTCAAGCACCAATTGGACTGAGAGTATCGGCCCCGCCGCGGCTATCGCGACTATAAATAAACACGAACGCCTTGGTGTCGGCGATCATCTTGTGAGAATTGGAACATCTGTACAGAACGGATGGAATAAGGCGGCCAAGAACCATGACATACCGATTCATGTCGGGGGAATCGCTCCGCTGTCGCATTTCTCATTTGAAACACCTGAACCACTAGCGGTCAAAGCGCTCTTTGTACAGATCATGCTCGATCGCGGCTTTTTGGCAGGAAGCTCATTCTATTCCATGTTGGCACACACTGATCAGCACGTTAGCTCATACCTTGGCGCGGTTGATGATGTATTCGGAGAAATCAGCGAACTTGTCAGAACAGGTACAGTGAAAAATCATCTTCGCGGAACACCGTCGACGGCCGGGTTTAAACGACTCAATTAGGCACGACACATGGTTTCGACGATTGCAACAGGTGGAGAATCCACCAGACGAATGGTAGCGTTTCGTGCCGACGCCTCAGTTGGCATCGGTACCGGCCATGTTATGCGCTGTCTGACACTGGCCGATGAACTGCGGCGCAGTGGATATTCCTGTCTTTTCATTTGTCGCTCCGCTCAAGGTGAAATGACCAGTGAAATCGAGCGGCGCGGTCACAGGGTAGTGACCTTGCCTCGCGTCAGTTCACTTGCTCAGACCGCTGACTCCCCTGAGCGAGACCATTGGTTGGGTGTTGATTATCAGCGTGACGCGCAAGAGACCATCAGGGCGTTGGTTGGTCTTGACACTACACCGGATTGGCTGGTTGTCGACCACTATGGAATCGACGCCCGCTGGGAGAATGAAGTTGCGCCATTTGTAACTCAAATACTGGTCATTGATGATTTGGCCAACCGACCACACTCTTGCGCGATGTTACTTGATCAAAATCTTTATCAGCAGATGAATCAGCGTTATGAGCACCTTGTCGACCCGGGATGTATTTCCCTGCTCGGACCGCACTACGCCTTGCTCCGCAATGAATTTCAGCAGGCCCGATCATTTTTGCGCCCGCGCACCGGCGAGATTCAACGGCTGTTTGTTTTCTTTGGCGGTATCGATCAGGCCAATATGACTTACTGTGCTCTTAAGGCTATTTCGCAACTCAGTGATCTGAACCTGTCCGGAGATATTGTGGTCGGTATTGGCAATCCGCACCTGAACGAAATTGAAAGTGTGCTGTCTAACTTGCCCGAGTTTCGACTTCATGTTCAATCTGCGGACGTAGCGCGGTTGATGGCCTCTACTGATCTCAGCATTGGTGCGGGGGGCACGACCACCTGGGAGCGGGCATATCTGGGATTGCCATCGATATCGGTAGTCGTCGCTGAAAATCAGCGAGAGATGACTGACGCCGCCGCCCGTGCGGGCACATGCATAAACCTGGGTTGGTTTGAACAGGTAACCGAAGCATCAATCGCGAAGGCGATTCGCTCTGCGATCGGGTCACCGCAAGTCATGCGCAAGATGAGTCGTCAGGCGCTGGCGATTTCGGCGCCCGAGCATCAAACAGGGACGTCGGTGGTCGCTCGTGTACTCATGCAAAATGCGAAAGTGGCGGTCTAGATGAACCCGGCCCGTCATATTTTGTTGCTTGGGCCTGAACGAGGATCAATCGAACAATGTCTTTCGGCCAGTGGAGACCGTGTGACAAGAACCGAAGAGGATCTTCGGAAATGTCCGGAAATCCTGAACGGAGTTGATTGGATTGTCAGTTACGGGTACCGTCATATTATCAGACCTGAGGTTATTGCAAAGTATCCCAAGCGAATTGTGAACCTGCACATTTCGCTATTGCCGTGGAATCGTGGGGCTGACCCGAATATCTGGAGCTTTCTTGAGGATACCCCCAAAGGAGTGAGTATTCACCTAATCGACGCCGGTATCGATACCGGCCCGATTCTCTGCCAGCAGGAAGTCGCACTGTCGCGAGTTGATACTCTTGAGTCCTCCTATTACAGACTGTGCGATGCGATCGAGCTACTTTTTGCCAAGCATTGGCCTGAAATTCGCGATGAATCGATCACGCCAATTCCGCAAAGAGGCGCTGGATCTTACCACCGGTCAAAGGACCTGGATACATATCGTCATTTGTTTACCTGCGGATGGGACACGACAGTCGCTGATTTGATTGGGCAGGCAAAGGAGAGCATGGAAAGGGCAACCGATGCTCGCTAATGTCAAAATCGGCGAACGAATCATCGGGAGCGGTCATCGCCCGTTTGTTATCGCAGAGATGTCAGGCAATCACAATCAATCGCTTGACCGGGCACTGACAATCGTCTCAGCCGCGGCCAAAGCGGGTGCCGACGCGGTAAAATTGCAGACGTATCGCGCCGATACCATGACACTCGATCTCAATCGAGATGAATTTGTCATTACCGATCCCAAGAGCCTATGGTATGGCAAGACGTTGTATGAACTATACGAGTCCGCCCATACACCGTGGGAATGGCATGAACCGATCATGGCCCTTTGCCGCAAGTTGGGAGTCATTTGTTTTAGCAGCCCCTTTGACGAAACGGCAGTCGACTTTCTTGAGTCGCTCAATGTGCCCGCATACAAAATCGCGTCGTTTGAAAACACCGATCTGCCGTTGATTCGCAAAGTGGCGCAAACCGGTAAGCCGCTAATCATTTCGACTGGAATGGCTACTCGCGTCGAGATAGGGGAGACTGTCCAGTTTGCACGATCCCACGGCGCCACCGAGATCATCGTACTTAAGTGTACCAGCGCCTACCCGGCGATGCCGTCAGATAGCAACTTAAGAACGATTAGTGATCTGCAAGAACACCTTGGTGTACACGTCGGCCTTTCCGATCACACGCTGGGGAATGCGTCGGCGATTGCCTCGGTTGCACTCGGTGCTGTCGTTATTGAAAAACACTTCACACTTTCGCGTACTGAAGGCGGCCCCGACGCCGCTTTCTCGCTTGAGCCACATGAACTCGCCTCGTTGGTGGCCGATACTACCACCGCCTGGCAATCGCTTGGCAAAGTCGTATACGGGACGTCGGACGCGGAAAAGCGTTCATTGCAGTTCCGCCGCTCAACGTATGTCGTACGAGATATCAAAGCCGGCGAACGATTTACATCCGAGCATCTACGAGCCATACGGCCGGGTTTAGGTTTGCCCCCGAAATATCGCGAGGTCGCGGTGGGGAAAATTGCATCGAGAGACGTCACTGCCGGTTCGCCGCTCGTCTCGGGGATGATCGAAGGCGGGACCGAATCGTGAACTCGTTTCGCAGTATGCTCAAAGGGGCGTTTGTCTACGGGATAGGTGATGTCCTCCTGTTTGGCATCAGTTACTTACTGATGATTCCAATGCTCACCCGGTACTTGACGCTGGAAGAGTACGGAGTTGTCGCCACGCTGAGTACTTTCTCGGTCTTCCTGTTGGCCTTTTTTCAGCTTGGCCTGCCTTCTGCCGGATTTCGCTACTGGTTTCTGCAGACCACTCCGGACCGACAGAAGTCGTACATGACCAGCATCATGTTGGTAGGGATAGTAGCATCTGGTGCGCTGGCCTCGATATTGTTGTGGTTTGGTCGTCCGATATGGGAGGCCGCAGTTACCCGGGCGCCATTTGAGCAATACGCGCCGTACATTGTGATCGGGTCGGCCTTGCAAGTAGTCATTGCCTTTAAGTCTGTTCTTCTGAGAGCGCTGAATCGCCCCAAGTTGTTTATCTCTTTGGATGTTTGTCAATTTCTATTCATGCTCGGAAGTGTTGCCTATCAAGTGATGTATCTAAAGCGGGGAGTGATCGGTCAGGTTCAGGGGGTCTTCGCGACTCAAGTCTTGTTCGCTTGTATTTCGCTGATTGTCATTGTATCGATTTGCGGCGTACGAATAAGTCCCGACGGCCTCAAACAGAGCTTTCGATTTGCCTGGCCTGTGATGGCGTCCAGCGTAGTCACGCTTTTTGCGACACGCTCTACGATCTTATTCACTCAACATTTTGTAGCCGGTGCCGCAGTAGGGCTTTTTGCGCTTGGAGCACAGATCGGGTCACTTGTGCAAATGGCGGCGGTGAGTCTGGAAAAAGCCTGGCAACCCTTCCTGTATAGCCGTGATCCGGAATCGGCTCGGGAGTCGCTAACAAGATTACTTGGGATAGCCGCACCGGCCTATACATTGGTAGCCCTCGCGCTTGCGGTGTTTTCACCACAGTTGATTGCTGTGCTTGCCGAGAGACAATATGACGGAGCCGGGCCGGTCGCAGTAATTGCATTATTTGGTGCGCTGTGTGTGGCGCTCTCGTCGATTGCCAACGGCGGGCTTTACTATACGACAAAGTCGGGAATCTCGATGTTAGTCACGATCGCGTCAGCCATAACCAATATTGTCCTGTGCTGGTATCTGATACCGCGCTACGGCATTATCGGAGCGGCAGTCGCGACGGCTATAGCCGGCCTGGTATCACTCACGTTGATGCTCTCGGCCCTGCGCGCTTTCTTTGTCATTCAGTTGCCATATCACCGCCTCTTTGGAACAGTCGGCATTGGATTGATCATCTCGTGGATCGGTTCTGCTTTGGCGCAGAATGAGGGAAGTCCGTTTTCGATTACGGCGATATCGCAAAGCACGGCATTGGTTATGGTGTATTTAGTTGTCATCTGGAAACTGAAGTGGTATGGTGCAATTAGTCCTGTTATGAGACAGCACAAGACGGAGCCGGGCACGACGCCCGCCCCTGACAAAATGGAAGTTCGGGTGCCATGAAAGTATCACGAAAGATAGTTCGCAGTATGGCCGGCATGACCGGCGCGATAGACATCACGGTTGCAGTTTCGGACTGGCTTGGCAAGTCCCCCCGGATTGACACCAGTTGGAGACATTTGAACAAGTGGGCTCAGATCATTGATGCTCACGCGGCTCATGGCACGGGCGACAACTCCGCCCGTCAAAGAATACTTTTCTTCG
>JBGAWZ010000166.1:0-4995 GCA_044227335.1 Candidatus Zixiibacteriota bacterium
TCTGGTAGTCGGCGTGTCGGCCGGTTATTTTGTGATCATTCTCTGGCACAACAACCTTGTGCCGAATCTGTTCGGGCGATTGGCCGACGGTTCCTGGTACAAGTTGTGGCTCGATTCCAGCAAACCCTGGTATATCATCCCGCTTATTCTGGGACTGATGATGTTCACGCGCTTCAACAAGAACTGGACGTGGGTCTCGCGGTATCCGATGGCGCTCTATATCGGCATCTCGGCCGGCCTGGCGGTGCCACTGGAAATGTCCAACCGGATCAATAAGCAGTTGTACGCAACGATGGCCTCAATCGACTGGACGAACTTCTTTGGTACGGGGATATTTGACTACACTTCCGGCTTTTCGCTGGTGGTCATTTTTCTCGGAGTGGTCGCCTCGCTTATCTACTTCTTTTTCTCCAAGGCACACTCGGGCGCAATTGGCGGTATCGCCAAGTTCGGGATATGGATACTGATGATAGGATTCGGCGCGACCTTCGGATTCACGGTCATGGCGCGCATTTCGCTCTTTATCAATCGACTGCAGTTCCTGCGGAGATCATGGATGCAGGTGGCCTTCGATGAAGCCCAGGCCAATCATGGCACACTGATCGTGATCTTCTGGATAATGGTCGCACTTGTCGGCTCGTATATCGTGTGGGAGATCGCAAAGAGTATCGTGGGTCGTCGCAAGACCGTATAAGAGCAGATACGAAAACTGTCAAATTAATAGCCCCGTCCGATTAGGCCGGGGCTATTTTTATGTTGCATTTGTTGCGCCCCAGTATCAACCATTCAATTCGGATTGTATAACAATTACGGTGATGGTCACGTGAGCAAGACCACGCCAACAGTTTACTTCAACGCCGGTAATGGCTTACGAGTCAGATGAGAGATGCGACCTAAGGTTATGGTTTGCAATAAGTTGCAAAAAGTGAAAAACCTGTTGTGATATAAGTCGCTTGAACCAAGGAGGTTATCGAAAAAATCTCTTGACATACAGGTAAGATTTTCCTACGCTTTCGTGTGGTGGATGGAACGCTAATGGAGTTTCTAAACTAAGCTAAAGGGTAGCAACACAAAAGCACAGGGAAAGTGAGGTGGGGAATGGCCCGGATTGAGAAGTCCACCCCAGCCAAAGCGGTTGAGACCCCTTCGGTTAGTCCCGAGGATCTGTCTCAGTCGAGATCGAAATTGTCTACTGCCGAAGCGCGCCGAGAGTATCAGCGCCGGTACTACCAGATGCACAAGGAAAAGGCTAAGGAGTATCAGCGTCAGTATAATCTCACGCACAAAAAGAAACTGCGCGGCGGCCGAGGAAAAAACTCGATGAACGCCTCGCGCGAAGTGGTCAGGTCAACTTTCAACACCGCCGATATCATGCACTCGCCGGTCGAGAAAACCCTCAAAATGCTCGAGAAGATCATCCGAGGTGAACGGCTCTTCACTATGTAGAACTGCCACACAGTAACTGAGAAAGCGACCGAATGTTAATAATTCGGTCGCTTTTTGCTTGCCAAAGCCGGGAATTGCCGTAGATTATCTTCTTGTTGTCTTGGTTTACGTAAGTTATTAATAGATAAGGAGATAGTATGTCAGCCACCAAGGTTGGCGCGGGCAAAAAAGCACCGGCGGAAAAGCCGGTCCGCAAAAGTGCGGCCAAGGCGCCACAATCGATCGATACATTCACAGGCAAATACTACTACTTTTTTGGGGGAGGGAAGGCCGACGGCGAAGCGACCATGAAGGAGCTTTTAGGCGGCAAGGGAGCCAACTTGGCTGAGATGACCAACGCCGGTATCCCGGTCCCCCCCGGATTTACTATCACCACCGATGTCTGCAAGATTTACTACGAACACGGGATGAAAGTCCCCAAGCCGATCGACGCCCAGATGCATGACTATATGAAGCAGTTGGAGTCAGCCACCGGCAAGAAATTTGGTGGCTCGGACAACCCGCTGTTAGTTTCAGTTCGCTCCGGCGCGAAGTTCTCGATGCCTGGGATGATGGACACGATTTTGAATCTCGGCCTTAATGACGAGACACTCGAAGCGCTTTCGGTCAAGACCAACAACCCGCGCTTTGCCTACGACAGCTATCGACGGTTCATCGCGATGTTTGGCGACGTAGTACTCGGAATCGATCGGGAGCAGTTCGAAGAGATTATCACCAAGAAGAAAAAAGAAAAACGGGTCAAACAGGATTCATCGCTTCAGATCGCCGATCTAAAAGATATCATCAAGCAATTCAAGAAACTGGTCGCCAAGAAATCAGGCGAGGCGTTTCCGGAGTCGCCGTGGGATCAGCTGAAGATGGCGCGTGATGCCGTGTTCCGCAGTTGGAACAATCCGCGCGCGATTACCTATCGCCGGCTGAACAATATTCCGTCGAATATCGGCACAGCGGTGAATATCCAGGCCATGGTCTTTGGGAATATGGGGAATACCTCGGCGACCGGAGTCGGATTCACGCGCGATCCCGGAACAGGTGCGAAGGAATTCTATGGCGAATATCTGGTCAATGCGCAGGGCGAGGATGTGGTGGCGGGAATTCGCACACCCCAGCCGATCAAAGAGCTGGGCAACGAGATGCCCTCGCAGTTCAAAAAGCTCAAAGAGATCACTGCCCGGCTGGAAAAGCACTACCGCGATATTCAGGATTTCGAGTTCACGATTCAGGAAGGCGAGTTGTATATGTTACAGACTCGCAACGGCAAGCGCACAGTCCAGGCGGCGGTCAAGATCGCTGTCGATATGGTGAAAGAGAAATTCATCACCAAGGAAGAAGCTCTGTTGCGTATCGAGCCGGTGCAGATCGATCATCTTTTGCATCCGCGCCTTGATCCGAAGGCCGAATACGAAGTGATCGCCAAAGGTTTGGCCGCCTCACCGGGCGCCGTTTCCGGAAAAGTCTATTTTACCGCCGAGGATGCGGTCAAGCACAGCAACAAAGAGTCAACTATTCTGGTGCGCGAGGAGACCAATCCCGACGATATAGAGGGGATGAACGCCGCGGTCGGCATTTTGACTGCCCGCGGGGGGATGACCTCCCATGCGGCAGTTGTGGCGCGCGGCATGGGCAAATGTTGCGTTACCGGCGCCGAATCGGTGCGGGTCAATCTTGCAAAGAAATGTTTCCAGGTGGGTCGCCTGACAATCAAAGAAGGGGAAGTGATAACCCTCAATGGTTCCACCGGCGAGATCATGCTGGGAGCCCTGCCGACTATCGAACCGGAACTCTCCGGTGAGTTCTCCGAATTGATGTCCTGGGCCGACGAAATTCGCCAGCTCAAAGTGCGCGCCAACGCCGACATTCCGCGCGACGCCCAACAGGCAGTCAAGTTCGGCGCACAGGGGATCGGCCTCTGCCGAACTGAACATATGTTCTTTGCAGAAGACCGAATTCCCGTTGTACAGCAGATGATTTTGGCCGACACACCGGAAGAACGCCAGATGGCGCTTGACCGGCTTCTGCCATTTCAAAAGAAAGATTTCAAGGGACTATTCGACGCGATGGCCGGCCTTCCGGTGACAATCCGGACACTCGATCCACCGCTTCATGAATTCCTGCCACGCAAGGAAGAAGTGCAGGCGAAGCTCAAGGCACTCGATCCCAAGAGTGACTCCTACGAAGAAGATTTGCTCGCCCTGCAAAAAACGCTCAAGCGGATTGATGAACTGACCGAGATCAATCCGATGCTGGGACATCGCGGATGCCGTCTTGGGATTGTCTTCCCGGAAATTACGGAAATGCAGGTTCGGGCAATCATCGGCGCGGCCTGCGATCTGCACAAGCAAGGCAAGAAAGTCTATCCTGAGATTATGATCCCGCTCGTGGGGAATATCTCCGAGTTCCGCAACCAGAAGGAAACCGTTCTCCGTGTGGCGGCGGAAGTGATGAACAAGGCGAAGGTCAAAGATCTCGAATTCAAAGTTGGCACGATGATCGAGATCCCGCGCGCCGCTTTAACGGCCGACGAGATAGCGGCCGAGGCCGACTTTTTCAGTTTCGGCACTAACGATCTGACCCAAATGACACTTGGTTTTTCGCGCGATGACTCGGGGAAATTTATGAAGTACTACCTTGAAAAAGGTATTCTTCAGGTTGACCCGTTTGTTTCAATCGACCAGACCGGAGTTGGTCAGTTGGTCAAGATGGGAAAAGAGAAAGGGCGGGCAGTCAAGCCAGACCTCAAAGTAGGTATCTGTGGCGAGCACGGTGGCGATCCGACCTCGATTGAGTTCTGCCATTTGGTTGGGCTCGATTATGTCTCCTGTTCGCCCTATCGGGTGCCGATTGCCCGTCTGGCGGCGGCGCAGGCTACTCTGCGTCACGGCGAAATCGGGAAGAAATCTAAGTAGAGATTACTGCGTGATAGTAAGGCCGCGGCAGTTGTGTCGCGGCCTTTATTTTTTGGCCGGAAATGTTTCTATCTTTCGCTTGACTTAACCCGCCTAACTCATTCATTGCCGGTACTTTGTGGCGGGAATTAAACTTTGGAATTACCCCCGCCCAGGCAATAGAAAGATTGCGAATCATGAACCGTAGACATCAGCTTGACTGCATTTTTTCTCCCTCGTCGGTGGCAGTGATCGGCGCCTCCACTCGCAAAGGTACAATCGGCCGCGAGACACTCCACAATATTTTGACCGCAGAATTTGAAGGCAAGGTCTTCCCGGTCAATCCCAAGGCGCCGGTCATACACTCGATAAAATCGTACTCGACAATTCTCGATGTCCCAGATCTTGTTGATCTGGCGATTATCATCGTGCCGAAAGAAGAAGTTCTGACTGTGGCACGACAGTGCGGCCAGAAAGGCGTGAAGGGACTGGTAGTGATCTCGGCCGGATTTTCCGAAGTGGGACCGGAAGGGAAAGCCCGCGAAGTGGCGGTGATGAATGTGGTGCGCGAGTACGGGATGCGGATGATCGGCCCGAATTGTTTCGGAGTGGTGAATACCAATCCTTCGGTCAGTTTGAATGCCACTTTTGGCAAGACGTTTCC
>JBGAWZ010000167.1:0-4983 GCA_044227335.1 Candidatus Zixiibacteriota bacterium
GCTTAGATTCGCTTACCGCACGATATGGTAAATTAGAACTGTGGCGGGAATACCCCGCGTCGTGGTACGATCAGACGCTCCACCTATTGAACCCCCGGCACAACGCCAATTTCGAGGCGCACGTCTACCGGCCGGCGACATCAGATTAGCTGTTTACGATTATCACCTGACCCGTTCCGGGTCGGGGAAATCACGGAAGAAGCCGGCGCGGACATCCTTAACTATTGAATAGACTTTGGCATGCCGTGACTCAATCTCGCCCGACCGGGTCGCGACCATTTTGAAGGCCGAGTCGAGCTGGGCCATGTCGGTCGCCGCGATGATGATCTGAAATTCGCCGAGTTCTTCGGGACCGAATCCGAATTTGCGACGCATGATCTGATACGACGAAATCTTACCATGTTCTTTCAAGTACCCCAGATAGCCGTCGAGGGCGTCGCACAATTCGAGGTCCTTGTGGGAATCGATCAGGTTGCACCAAACGAGTAGATAGTCCATAGTATTCCTGTCAGTGGTTATTCAAACGCAGAGCGATCTTCCCAAACATTGAAACAGATACCGAACGGATCGCGCAAATAGCAGGGTTTGCCGCGTCCGCCCCAGCGAACCTCGGTGCAACCATGGGCCAGAAGTTCGATCCGGGCGGTTTCGAGGTCGTCCACGACAATTTCCATAATAGGCCCAAGCGGCGGTCCTTGATCGATAAAGAGCCGAATCGGCGAGGCATTCAGTTCGGTATTCTGATCGGTGACTTCGACGATCGCATAGCCAAATATCTGGCTGTAGAACTCGACTGCTTTCTTGCGGTCGGGGACCTGATAACAGACGCAACTGCTTGATTTGTATCTGGCTCGCATCGATTAACCCGGCATTTCAGCTCAATAGTTGACGACTTCAATCTATGATGAACTGTTGGCTCGGTCAAGCCCGGCGAAAATAAAGTTGACACCTCCGGGTAAGGTCGTATGTTTAATAGATAGACACATTCATAGTCACACGCAAATTCTTTCCAAGGAGGAATATGATGAAACGAATACTTATCGCTGGGCTGGTCATAGCAGTGGCTATTGCCGGCTTTGGCTGTTCGGGGATGAAAAAACGGGACAAAGGAGCAGTGATCGGCGCCACCACCGGCGCAGTGATCGGCGGGATTATCGGCAAGCAGGCCGGCAATACAGCAGTCGGCGCCATTTTGGGTGCGGCGATCGGCGGCGCGGCCGGCGCAGTGATCGGCAACTACATGGATAAACAGGCCGAGGAAATGAAGCGTGATCTGGAGGGCGCCAATATCGAGCGAGTCGGCGAGGGTATCAAGATCACCTTCAATTCGGGAATCTTGTTCGATGTCAACAAATCCGAACTTAGACCCGAAGCAAAAGCAAATCTGCAAAAGTTGGCGGTTATTCTGAACAAGTATCCGGATACTAAGATCGTGATCGAAGGACACACCGATGCCGACGGTACCGAGGAGTACAATCTGGATCTTTCCCGTCTGCGCGCCCAATCGGTCGCAAACTTTGTCAGCACCAACCAGGTCGACCCTACGCGGTTTACCATCATGGGGTACGGCGAGTCACAGCCGGTGGCGGAGAATACAACGCCCGATGGCAAGCAGGCCAATCGACGGGTTGAAATTGCCATCTTCGCCAACGACAAACTCAAGGGTGTGGCCAAACAGCAAGCTGGATGATCTGTCTTTTGCGTATTTGTGATTGAAATAGAAAAGCCATCTTCCACTGCGGGAGGTGGCTTTTTTCAAGGAATCGATGGTAACAGGCGAATCTCGACATAGAGTAGTGGTGGTCGGTGGAGGATTTGGCGGGCTTGACGCCGCCCGTGCACTCACACGTGCGCCCGTAAACGTCACTCTGATCGACAAGCGAAATTTTCATCTGTTTACTCCCATGCTCTATCAGGTTGCGACCGGCGGACTCTCGCCGGGGGATATCACCGCGCCACTTCGGCATTTGCTATCAAGGCAAAAAAATGCGGAAGTGCTTTTGGGTGAAGTGACCGGAGTGGACGTCGACCGGCGTGTGGTGCGATGCGATCGCCGTGAGATTCCGTATGACACATTGGTCGTGGCGGCAGGTGCGACCAATGACTATTTCGGGCACCCGGAATGGAGTGCGTTTGCGCCGGGCCTAAAAACAATTGAAGATGCGCTGACTATTCGGTCGAGGATATTCAAAGCATTTGAAGATGCCGAACGGGAAGATGACCCGGCGGAGCGAGCGCGCTGCCTCACGTTTGTCATAATCGGCGGCGGGGCGACAGGGGTCGAATTGGCCGGGGCGCTGGGTGAAATTGCACACGATACCTTAAAGCATGATTTCCGTAGGATTGATCCGGGATCAGCACGCATTTTTTTGATCGAGGCTTCGCCGCAACTACTGGCGAATTTCCCGCCGAAGTTATCCGCCACTGCAGAGCGCTCACTCGGCCGACTTGGCGTTACTGTGCTTACGGGATATCGAGTCACTACGATGACAGAGAAAAAAGTAGTAGCGACTTCGACGAGCAAATCAATAACTATTGAATGCGGAACGATTGTCTGGAGCGCCGGTGTGCGTGGGTACAAAATCGGGGAGTGGTTAGTATCTGGGAGGACGGATGTACTTGATCGACAGGGAAGAATCAAAGTCGAGGCGGACCTGACCGTGCCGGGTCACCCAGAGATCTTTGTGATCGGTGACCTGGCACTTTATCCGCACCAGACTGGCAAGCCGCTTCCGGGGACGTGTCCGGTGGCGATGACGCAGGGAAGATATGTCGGCGACGCGATAGGGCGTCGCGTGCAGAATAAATCTCCCAAACCATTTCACTATTTCAACAAGGGGGAGTTGGCGGTGATCGGGCGGGCATCGGCAGTGGCGAACTTCGGATGGCTACAGGTATCCGGTCTTGTCGCGTGGGTGTTGTGGCTATTTGTACACCTTATGTATTTGGTTCAGTTTGAAAACCGAATACTGGTGTTTATCCAATGGGGGTTCAGCTATTTCACTTTCAACCGAGGGGCCAGATTGATTACTTTCGACCAAGAGAAGACCTCATCCTAAGGCAAGCGTGCAGGGGCTGATCCCCACGATTTTCCCCGAATCCTGCCGATCTCTCTGGTGTACAATGTTTGGTGAGAGGCCATACACGAAATAGCAATGAGCAGTAGTCACGAACATGTCGCCAAGTTGTCGGGCGCCGAATTGATCGCCGACACCAGCCGAACGCAAAAAGTATTGCTGTGGAGGTCAGGTCGCGCCTTTTCCATCGGCGCCGATTCGATAGATAACCTGTCTAGGAGCATCTCAACTGAAGATGATCTTGCGAATCTCAATTGGGATGAGCCATCACAGCACACGTCGGGCGGTCGATATCTGGCGGAGCTTGCCGGACTTTGGACCAAGACACAACAAGCGGACGTGCTGATTGTGCAGATCCAGGGATCGCGGGACCTGTTGCTACGATGGTTTCCTGCTTTGATCGCGGCCCGGCTGAATCACCGGCTAAGTGTCGCGTTGGTGGAATTCGACTCACCAATTTGGCAACGCCCGATTATTCGCTGGCTACTCAAACGTCTGCTCAAACAGGCCGACCGGCTGGTAACGCCGACTGAGTGGCAGATGGGTGCACTACAACGAATCGGTCTGGTCTCGACAATGATCCCAACGATCCAACCAGTGTCGACTGCCATTGAGTTTTCTGAGGTCCAGCCGCGCATCCTGGTTGAAATAGGCGCGGCACAGCTGGGCGAGATTGATAGAATCGTGCAGTCGTTTACGCTGGTGAAATCAAAATACCCCCGCGCTGAGTTGGTCATATTGGGAACGCACAAACGACATGCTGAAATTCAAGCTTGCATTGAACGCACAATGACAAACCGATTGTCGGGGATAGAAATTGCAGACGTGCGAAATAGCGGTAATCTCACGGGCGATGTTGTCATTTGTCTGGACAACGACTGTTCATTTCCGCGGCAATTAGTGTCGGCATGGCAGACCGGACGGGTCCCCCTGATTCCCGCATTTAGTCTGGTTTCGTCGATAGTCCGCGATAGATTCAACGGACTGGTGTATTCAGCCGCAAATACCTCCGGACTGGCCGACACCGTCATTCGCCTTATCGAAGAGCCCGATCTCGCCCGGGCGCTTTCCAGTCAAGGGGTTATCGAAGCCCGCGGATTCCAGTGGCCGGCGCTTAGGTCCCGCTGGCGGGCGATACTTCTTCCAAGGAAGTGATTGCCGCCACAAGATGCGGTCGGTTATATTCGGGGCATGCTCAAATCATACAGTCATTCATCGCTGGGGACATTCGAGGAATGCCCGCGCAAATTCAAATTTGAAAAGTTAGAACGGGCTCCCAAATCAGACCGGGTTGCCGCGCATATCTACATGGGGCAAGTGATTCACGAGGCGTTAGCACGGCTCTACGAGGCCGCCGCCCACGGGAAATTGATCGAGCTCAAAGTGATTCTCGACGAATATGCGGCCGAGTGGGAAAAGCCGGCCAAGGGGGCAATTGTCTGTCAGGATGAATCGCTGACAGTGGATGACTACATCACCTCGGGCCGCGAAATCCTGACCAAATATTACAACAAGTATAAACCGTTTGGCGGCGGTACCCTTTTGGCGATCGAACGAACACTTCCGCTGGTACTCGACGGCACACCCTTCAAATTCAATACAAAAGTAGATCGTCTCTGGAAACGCCCCGACGGCGTAGTCGAAATCTGGGATTACAAAACCGGCAAGGAACTTCCGCGCAAAACAGACACCCGGTTTCGCCAGCAGATGGGACTGTATCATCTGGCGGTGAAACAGAATTGGCCGCAGTTTGAAAAGATATCAGTTGTTCAGCATGCCTTGCGTCAGGATGAAATCATCTCTGACACTCTTTCAGATGAAGAACTTGACGAAATCGCCGAGCGGTTCAAGATGAAAGTCTACGATTCGCTAACGGCGGAAAAGACCGACGATTTTCCGACCCGCG
>JBGAWZ010000168.1:0-4954 GCA_044227335.1 Candidatus Zixiibacteriota bacterium
AAGGTCGGATTGGCCAAAGAAGTAAGTCTTGGTGATGGTGTCACTCGTTACGACCGTATCACGCGCGCACCACATGGTCACTTGTATTGTCTTGAATGCCGCAAACTCACCGGGTTCGATATTGCCGACCTTGTGAAATCCCTCGAAGAGCAGTCGCGCAAATGCAGGTTTATACCCGATGAATTCAAAGTGGAAGTTTCGGGATATTGCGAGGCTTGCCAAAAGGAGCGAGAACGTGAAACGCGCGTCCGCCGGGAGAAGTAGCATTTTTATGACCATCACGGCTGTCGCAATACTCGGATATGCCTGCGAATCGGGGTCGGCGCTCTCAGCCGACCAACAGCGCGGCAAACGAATCTACGAGTCGCTCTGCGACAAGTGCCACAAACTGATCCAGCCGAAAACTCACAGCGACGAACAATGGAATCAGGCGGCTGACCGGTACGGCACAAAGCTCAAGCTCCAGAGCAATGAAGTCGCGCTATTGAAAGCATACTTAACTCGAGCAAACGACGCTGATTTCAAATAGAAAGCAAAACCGATGACCTTTTTAAGCAAGTTGATTCCCGGACAAAAGGCGCGCGTGGTTGGATTCACTGAAGACCTGCCCGTCTGCCGCCGTCTGCACGAACTCGGCCTTACACCGGGGAAATCGGTGACATATCTCTGCCGTGCCCCACTGCGCGATCCGCTCCTGATCGAGATCGGCCAAAGTCGCCTGTCGCTTCGTCGCGCCGAGGCTTCGCTCGTCACCGTCGAGATCGAAGACTGAGCTCCGCCCTCCGCATATGAAAGGAGCCGCCGACAAACCCGGCACTGGTCGTCGAACAATCACAGTCGCCATTTGCGGCAATCCCAATTGTGGGAAATCGACTGTTTTCAACGCCATCACCGGACTCCGCCAACAAGTCGGCAACTACCCCGGAGTAACAGTCGAAAAAACAACCGGTCGCTTTTCAGTCGACAATTTCGATTCCCTTGCCTTCGAATTACACGATATCCCCGGCACCTACTCACTGGCCGCCTATTCTCCTGATGAATATATCGCCGCGCAGGCGCTCTTTGGTCAGATCGCCGGCGAGCCGCGTCCCGATGTCTCCGTCTGCGTAATCGACGCCACCAATCTTGATCGAGCGCTGTATTTCGTTTTTCAGGTACAAATGACCGGATCGGCGGTGATTGTCGCGCTCAATATGATCGATCTGCTTGAAAAGTCAGGGCAGACAATCGATCACCTTGAACTTAGCAAATTGCTTGGCGGCGTTCCGGTGGTCCCCATTGTCGCCAGCCGCGGACAGGGGATAGAACAACTCAAAGCCACCATCGCGCGGACATTCGGCTCGGCCAATTCGCAACCGCCGGATGTCTACGGTCCCGCAATGACCGTTGCCCTGTCTTCGTTACGCGAATCCTCATCGCCGCGTGGAATTAGCGACGGCGAGTTGATTCGAGTCCTGCTCGATGAATCCGGCCCGGCCGAACGCGCCTATATCGCCGCGGGTGGAGACAACTCGCGAGAGCGACTACTGGCTGTTCGGGCACGTCTCAAAGTGGAAGTCGGTTCACTGACCACGTTTGAGTCGGGCGTACTCTCCAAATCAGCCACAGCGATCGCCGGAAAAGTCCTGACACGCGTTTCGATCGAACATCGCTCCCCGACCGACCGCATTGATGCGATTGTCCTGCACCGAGTGGCCGGGCTGTTTATTCTTGGCGCGCTGATGCTCATCATGTTTCAGTCGATTTTTGCATGGGCCGAACCGATCATGAGTTTGATCGACAGTTTGTTCGGTGCGATCTCCGGTTGGGTGGGGCCGATGATCCCCGACGGTCCCGTTCGGTCGCTGGTCACCGACGGTATCATCGGTGGAGTCGGCTCGGTGCTCATCTTCCTGCCCCAAATAGTCATTCTCTTTATTTTCATCGCTATTCTCGAAGACTCAGGGTACATGCCGCGCGCCGCATTTCTGGTTGATCGCGCTTTCGGCTGGTGTGGCCTTTCAGGCAAGTCGCTCATTCCGATGTTGTCCTCGTTCGCCTGCGCAGTGCCGGGGATAATGGCTACCCGCACGATTGAAAATCGACGCCAGCGTATTTTGACGATCATCGTGTCGCCGCTCATGTCTTGTTCGGCCCGCCTGCCAGTGTACACAATTATGATTGCCGCATTCATTCCCAATACGATGGTCTGGGGATTTCTCGGCCTTCAGGGACTGGTTCTCTCAAGTCTGTACCTGCTGGGGATGATAGTCGCAATTGTGATCGCGCTATTGGTTCGGATTTTTGTGTTCAAAGGCCAGCGCGGGTCATTTTTGATGGAGCTACCCAGTTACAAGATGCCAACGCTCAGCTCAGTGGGAATTCGCGTCTTTACACGCGCCAAATCATTTGTTTTACGGGCCGGCACCGTCATCTTTGCCATCACGATCATCATCTGGGCGCTCAGCTATTATCCGCATTCTGAGAAAATCCGCGACGATTTCGCCGAACGGCGGGCGCAGATTCAAAGTTCAGCCACCAATCCAAGTAATACTGCCGAAGCTTCAGGACAACTGCTGGCACTCAAGAACGAAGAATCCGGGGCCTATTTGCGCGACTCGTACTTCGGACGGCTGGGTCAATTTATCGAGCCGGCCTTCACCCCGCTGGGTTGGGACTGGAAAGTTACGATGGCGGCGCTTGCATCATTTCCGGCGCGCGAAGTAGTCATCGCCACTTTGGGCACAATTTACAACCTGGGCTCGGAGACCGACGAAGAATCCAGCGGACTGGTCGACAAAATGCGCGCCGCGGTCTGGGAGAGCGGCCCACAGACCGGGCAACCGGTCTTTACCCCGGTGGTTGCGTTGTCTATCATGGTCTTTTTTGCGCTCTGCTGTCAATGCGGAGCCACACTTGTCACAATCAAGCAGGAGACCGGGGGGTGGGGTTACCCCGTGCTCGTTTTTGTCTACATGACTGGGCTTGCATATCTCGGTGCGCTCGCAGTCTATCAAATTGGCGGGGGGCTCTTCTCATGAACGGTTCATTTTGGCAGACCGCAATTGTTCTGGCCGCGGTCGCGACTGCAATCGGATACCTGATCCGCAACGCGCTCCGTCGACGCAAAGCGCAATCGGCCTGCGCCAACTGCCCGGCTGTCAAATCCGGACGCCGTTGACTTTTCGTTCATCTTCCACGAATTTGAAGGCCTATCTTGTATGCTGAATTCAAGCACTCATTTTACGCCCGGCTATCACCCGATTGACTCATTTGTGGCTCGGCTCGACCCGCGGGCCAAACTTCCGATTGTAATAGCCGTGCTTGTGGGGGGCGCTCTCTCAGATGGATTGATTTATGGTTCCATCGTCAGCCTCCTATTGATTTTAGCGATCGTTTCGGCCGGTGTTTCCGCGAAACGGCTACTCAATGTCGCCCAGTCAATAGTGGTTCTCGCGCTCATAACCGTTCTCTTTCACATTCTTTTTACTCCCGGCGCAGGAGAGCCACTATTCACAATCTGGGGCAAACGGGTGCCGGCAGATTCAATTGTCAGCGGCCTGTACTACGCCCTTCGCCTTGTGCTTTTTGTGTTCGCGGCGCTGTTTCTCACTATGACTACCGCGCCAATTGATTTGGCCGAAGGCATGGTCAAATTGTGCCGGCCGCTTAGAGTATTCAAAGTGCCGGTTGACGATATCGGCCTGATTCTGTCAATGGCTTTCCGTTTCATTCCAATTTTGAGAGACGAGCTCATCGCCGTAAGAAGAGCGCAGGCGCTTCGCGGGGTTGCGTTCTCGGGGGGATTCATGACACGAATTCGCTCGACCGTGCCGCTTTTGGTGCCGGTCTTTGTCTTTGCGCTCAATCGTGCTGACACCCTCGCGATTGCCATCGAGGCGCGCGGGTATGTTCACAACCAAAAGCGGTCGTACTTCTCTCGACTACACTTCGGCCTTGGTGAATTTGTAACGGTACTGGTTTCCTTGCTCATACTATCGCTGATCTTCTTATGGAGTCGCCCATAACGTGCCGCGCAATATTCGCCTTGTCATAGAATACGACGGCACCCCCTACGGCGGCTGGCAACTGCAGGAGAATGCGCCAACTGTGCAGGGAAGATTGACCGAGGCAATCTTCAAAGTCACCGGCGAACAGGTTCAAATCACCGGAGCCGGCCGTACCGATGCCGGCGTCCACGCCCTCGGTCAAGTTGCTAACTTTCAAATCGAACATCCGCTTGATTCTGCGCGATTTGCCGACGCCATCAATTTCCATTTGCCCGACGACATTCGTGTCCTCGAATCAACTGAAGTGGCGTCACAATTTAATTCCCGGTTCGACGCCACCTGGCGACGGTACCGCTATGTTATGTCCAATCAACGCTCTGCGCTCTATCGCCGGCGGCGCTGGGAGCACCATCACGAAGTCGATCCGGACCAGCTCAGAGCCGCCGCGGCGCTGATAATCGGCGAGCATGATTTCGCACCATTCTGTGTAGTCGCCTCCCGTAAAGAGAGCAACATGTGCGTTGTGCACCACTCCGCATGGCGGCAGATCGGTCCGCTCTGGGTCTACGAAATTCGCGGCAACCGTTTCTTGCACTCGATGGTCCGTTCTCTGGTCGGTGCGATGGTCAATGTCGCCACCCGCAACCGCGACCAAAACTCGCTCAACTTGACAATGGATGACCTTCGGTCTATGTTGCATGGCTCAAATAGCACGAGGAACCCGTTTACCGCGCCGGCCCACGGACTCTATCTGGTGTCGGTAGGGTATCCACAGACAGGGAAGTAGCAATGAAGTTCTTTATCGACACCGCTAACATTGACGAAATCAAAAAAGCCGAGGCGATGGGTGTGCTCGACGGCGTCACGACTAATCCGTCGCTGGCCGCCAAAGAAACCGCGCCCTACAAAGACATCCTCAAGGAAATCTGCAGGATCGTCAAAGGCCCGGTGTCAGCCGAAGTTAT
>JBGAWZ010000168.1:4997-7742 GCA_044227335.1 Candidatus Zixiibacteriota bacterium
TGCCGACAATATCGTAATCAAAATCCCGACCATCGTCGACGGCCTTAGCGCTATCAAGTCGCTCTCAGACCGGGGCGTTAAGACAAACGCGACACTTGTATTTTCCCCGACTCAGGCGCTGATGGTCGCCAAAGCCGGCGCGACGTTTGTATCCCCGTTTGTCGGACGGCTTGACGATATTTCCACCAACGGCATGGACCTGATCGGGCAAATTGTCACCATGTACAAAAACTACGGATACGATACCGAAGTGCTGGTCGCGTCGGTGCGGCATCCCATGCACGTGGTCGAGGCGGCCATGATCGGCGCCGATGTGGTTACTATGCCTTTCTCGGTGATCGGACAACTGATGAAGCACCCCCTGACTGATATCGGCCTTGAAAAATTCCTCTCTGACTTTAAGAAAGCAAAGCAATGATCGAGCGATACACGCTCCCCGAGATGGGAGCGCTATGGACAGATCAATCGAAGTACCAGACGTGGCTGGAAGTCGAAGTCGAGGCGGCTCGCGCCATGGCCGAACTGAAGATTATTCCCGCGTCGGCCTTTAAGATCATTGTCCGGAAAGCGGCGTTTAGCACCGATCGTGTCAATAAGATCGAAGCCGAGGTTAATCACGATGTCATCGCGTTTCTGACGGCTGTCTCGGAAAAAGTCGGACCGGCCTCGCGTTACCTGCACTTTGGAATGACATCTTCCGATGTGCTCGACACTGCACTTTCGCTCCAGATGAAGCGGGCCGCCGCGATCATCGACGCCAAGGTTGTCATCGCACTCGGAGAAATCAAAAGACTTGCTGTAAAATACAAGATGACTCCCTGTATCGGTCGAACTCACGGCGTGCTGGCCGAACCGACCACGGCCGGACTCAAATTCGCTGTTTGGTTCACCGAACTGACCCGTCGTCGCGAGATGTTAGCGCGGGCGACCAGGACAATTTCGGTCGGGTGCATTTCCGGGGCAGTTGGAAACTTCGCCAATCTCGATCCAAAAGTAGAGGAGAAAGTTTGCAAGCGCCTTGGACTGACGCCGGCCGCTGTGTCCACTCAGGTCCTCCAGCGGGACCGTCACGCCGAATTCATCACCGCGCTGTCGCTGTTGACCTCGTCGCTTGAAAAATTCGCGACCGAAATTCGCAATCTCCAGCGGACCGAAATAGGCGAGATGATGGAAGGATTCTCCAAAAAGCAAAAGGGATCTTCGGCCATGCCCCACAAGCGCAACCCGATTACCGCTGAGCGGATCAGCGGTATCGCGCGTCTCTTGCGCGGGTATGCCGTTTCGGCGATGGAGAATGTCACTCTCTGGCATGAGCGGGATATCGCCCATTCGTCAGTTGAACGCGTCATCATTCCGGACGCCACTATCATCACCGACTACGCCCTCGCCAAGTTCAACGGACTTCTCGCTGGACTCATTGTCAACGAACAACGGATGTACGACAATATTTTCTACGGCGGCGGGTTGGTTTTCTCTCAGCGCCTTCTCCTTAAACTCACTGGTCCGGCTGGTGATCGCGACAAGGCATACCGGATGGTTCAGCGCAATGCGCTGTTGGCCGCCGACGGAAAAGGGAGATTCGACGCGTTAGTCAAACAAGATACCGAGATCACTCAATTCCTATCAACGCGAGAAATCGACGAGTGCTTTGATATCGGCTATTACACTCGGCGTGTACCAACCATCTTCAAGCGAGTCTTCGGAAAATGATTGCCAAAGAAGGAATTCCATTCATTCTGATCGGGCTGGTACTAACTTTAGTCTCGATCTGGTCAGGCACGCGATGGAATAGCACCGCCCTTTGGGTGGTTAGCACGATCTTCGCTGTACTGACCGTGTTCGTAACGTTTTTCTTTCGCGATCCCCAACGCCAATGTCCCGACGAACCGGGATTGGTCGTGTCACCCGCCGACGGCACCGTTTTGTCCATCGATACTATTCCATCACATGCCGTACTGGGGCCGAACAGTATCAAGGTCTCAATCTTTCTCTCGGTGATGAATGTCCATGTCAACCGTGTACCGATCTCCGGCACGGTCGACTATGTGAAGTACGTCCCCGGCAAATTCCTGGTGGCATTTGCCGAAAAAGCCTCCGATGACAATGAGCACACCGAAATCGGCATGACCGATTCACTCGGGCGCAAAGTTGTATTCAAACAGATCGCCGGCCTGATCGCGCGGCGCATAGTCTGCAAAGTCAAGCCGCAGGACCGGCTCCGAATCGGAGATCGATTCGGACTTATTCGATTTGGTTCTCGAATGGACATCTTTCTCCCGTCCGGCAGTACAATGCTTGTGAAGAAGGGCGACAAAACGCACGGGGGAGAGACAATTCTTGCCCGCCTCTCCGGAGGAGTGGCGTAGCATGAACTCTCAAAGTTATCGCGGCATTTTCCCCGGGCTTTTCACGATGGGAAATGTGGTCTGCGGTTTTGTGGCACTGTTGTCGGTTGTGGAAGGCAAGATAGTCACTGCGTGTTGGCTGGTGATATTGGCGGCTTTCCTCGATTCGCTTGATGGCAAAGTCGCGCGGTTAAGCAAGACAACCAGCCAGTTCGGTGTCGAACTTGACTCGCTGGCGGACTTTCTTTCCTTCGGTGTTGCGCCCGGCCTGATTGCTTACATGGCCAAACTGGAATCGCTCGGCACGCCGGGGAAAATCATCACTATCGTCTATATCATGGCGGCGGCCTTTCGACTGGCACGATTTAATGTCATGGCCGATTCGGAGGAAAAGCGAGAC
>JBGAWZ010000169.1:0-5690 GCA_044227335.1 Candidatus Zixiibacteriota bacterium
GAATCGGGACGCAGGGTAGTGTATCTGTCGGCCATAACCGGTTTTCAGCAGGGGAAAATTGCGTTGGGTGCAAGCGAAGTGATCAAGGCAAAGGAATTGTTGTCCGCGATGTCGGGCAAGAGTGCCGAACTGGCGACCCTCAAGCGCAAGAAAGAGACAAGTGTCGCTCTGGCTCGTACCAAACAGGAGAAGGCTGAGAAGGCGCTGGCAAGGTTGCGGCGACTGAGTCGCCAACAGTCCGACCGACTGGTGTCGCTGGAGCAATCAGCTTCTGAAATGGAACGAATCGTTGCGCGGCTCGAGCAAGAGCGGAAAGCGGCCGCGACGCGAAAAGCCAAGCCGTCGGCGCCAACCACTGGGTCTGCCCTTCGGGCTGGAAATCTGCCGATGCCCTATCAGGGCGAGATTGTCCAAAGCTTTGGACCCTCGACCGACCCGATCACACACCTTAGATCATACTCGCCCGGAATTAGCATTAAGGGAAAAGCGGGAGCGCCGGTCGTTTCAGTCGGGTCAGGAACCGTTGCCTATGCCGGTGAATTGCGCGGATACGGGACATTCATTATCATCAACCATGACGATCAATATTACTCGACCTACGCCGGCCTGTCTGAATTGGCTGTATCAGTGGGCGATCCGGTTTCAGCCCGGACCCGGCTTGGGGTCGCCGACCAGACCGGTTTGGTTCGCTTTGAACTGCGCAAGGGTGGAGAAGAAGTTGATCCGGTCATTTGGTTGAGCGATGAATAAGTTTCCGATCACACAAGCACAACATCGATGCTGGACACTGCTGACATTTCCGGCGCGGAGGGATACGGCCACTGGCCGATGGTGCTGGCAATCGCCGCCCTACAAAATTGCGAACAGGTCAGATCAGGGGAGACCGAAAATCCCTGTGGCGAGTGCCGAGCCTGTCGGCTTATATCGTCGGCGAACTTTGAGGGGCTTTCGGTTATTGCACCGGTCAAGACGCACAAGAATCTGGGTGAGGCGGTCGAATTGACCGCCGAATTTATTGAGGCGCGACGCAAAGAGCCGTTTCAACTGCTGGATACCTCCGCCCCTGCCACTATTCCTATCGATATGGCGAGGGAACTCAAGCGGTCGCTGTCGCAACGGGCCGGGGCTGGAATTCATCGGGTAGCGGTCATATACCGGATCGATCGGATGCGTCAGGACGGCACCGACTCGCTCTTGAAATTGATCGAGGAGCCCCCGAGCGACACGACAATCGTCCTTACTACCGTCAACCTAGAACAAGTTTCCGCTACTATTCAATCGCGTTGCCGCAACCTGGTGCTGGAGCCGTTGCCGGAGGAGTTTGTCGTCGAGTATCTTGTCGCGCACTATAGTCTATCGCCTGAGCGGGCCAGGCTTTTGTCGCGTATTTCTGATCGAGAGCTGGGGCGAGCGATCGCACTATCCGGAGGCGATGACGACGGCGGCTCGGACCGCGCGGTCGGCTTGCTTTTGTTCAAGTCGCTTTTTGTCGATTCGCCGCCATCGATGATTGGTCATCTTACGGAGCTCTTTGCCGACGCCGATCGCGGTCAGGCTGAGGAATTGGTCAGGTTGTGGGGATCGCTGGTGCGTGACTGCACCGCCTTTGCGTCGACAGGGAAAGACGATGATCTGATCAATGTAGATTTCACCCCCGATATCAGAAGACTTTCGCAGTATTTCGCCGATCCCCAGGTGGCATCAACAATGTCTTCGCATCTGAAAAACACGCTTGCCGACTTTCGCGTCAACGTGCATATTCACCCTTCGCTGGCGGCGCTGGCGCTCAGGTTGCGATCGGCCCTCCCTACCCAGGCCTGATTGACTCGGGCGCGTACCCACCGGAGGATTCAATGGCAGAACTATATGTAGTCGAATTCAAAGGTTCGCGACGCGCACCGTTTTACAATTCATATCATCACACCCTGCGGGTGAACGATTTGGTGGTGACTCAGGTCGAACAGGGGGAAGATGTCGGCCGGGTGGCACGGCGGGTGGAGGCGAATGTTGAGTTTGCCGAATCTGACCGTCCGCGATCGATTCTGCGCCCGGCGGGCAAAGAGGACCGTGCTCGATTCGATCAGAATCGCATTAACGAGCAATTGTATAAGCGTGAAGTAACCGGATTGGTGCGGCGTCATGGACTGATCATGAAGATCGTAGACGCCGAGATTCAACACGACGGCCACAAGATCACGTTTTTCTTCACCGCTGACCACCGGGTTGATTTCCGCTCTCTGGTGCGCGATCTGGCGTCGCGGTACCGAACCCGAATCGAACTGCGGCAAATTGGTGTGCGTGACGAGGCCCGGCGGGTCGATGGCTACGGCATCTGCGGACAACGCCAGTGCTGTAACACGTTTATTGGCGATTTTGCGCCGATCACGACGGGTCACGCCCGCGAACAGGATCTGAGCTTGAATCCATCCAAAATTTCCGGCAATTGCGGCCGGCTTCTTTGCTGTCTGCGATACGAAGTTGACCAGTATGTTGCCAACCGCAAGAAATTTCCGCGCCCCGGATCGGCCGTTGAGACTATTCACGGGATTGGCACGATCGATCGGATTGACTATTTCCGCGAGGAAGCGGTGTTGACCAACTCAGAGGGCGTGTCATTCCGAGCTAAATCGGAAGAGATTGTTAAGGTGCAGTCGCCGTCGGGCGGACGTGACGGCGCTCGGCGCGGGCCCGATTCGGATCGACTCGACGATGAAGCGCTCAAACGACTGGATGAACCCGACGGCCTCAATTAGCGCGCGACAGGATTGATTGATCGTATGCCTAAGCCATTTTATGTGACCACGCCTATCTACTATGTAAACGATAAGCCGCATATCGGTCATTCGTATACCACCATCGCCGCCGATCTTTTGGCGCGTCTGCATCGCCTGTCGGGTCGCGAAGCGTTTTTTTTGACCGGCACTGATGAGCATGGCGCTAAAGTCGCCGAAGCGGCCGCCGCGGCGGGGCTTTCGGAAATTGAATTTTGCGACCGGACAGTAGCGACGTTTCAAAATGCCTGGAAAAATCTCGATATTGAGTACAGTGATTTTATCCGGACAACCTCTGATCGCCACAAAGCGGGAGTACGGAAGATTCTCGACGCCATGCGCGCGGCGAAGACGCCGGCTGGTGAAGATGTCGTTTATTCCAGCTATTACGAAGGACTCTACTGTCAAGGGTGCGAAAAATTCCTGACAGAAAAAGAGCTGGTCGACGGCCTCTGTCCGTATCATAAGACACTACCTCAAAAGCTTAAAGAGAAAAACTATTTCTTCCGGTTAACTGCGTTTGCCGGAGAGATTAAGCGAAGAATCGAATCAGGTGAACTAAAGATTCTTCCTGAAGAGCGACGTTCGGAAGTACTCGGCCTCATCGGCCAGGATCTTCCTGATTTTTCGCTCTCGCGCGAAAGGGTCAAGTGGGGGATTCCGCTCTCGTTTGACGAAAGCCAGATTGCGTATGTCTGGGTCGATGCTCTGACTAATTACATCTCGGCAATCGGCTACGCCGATGATCCGGCCAAGTTTGCCACGTGGTGGACCGGTGGCGAGGTAGTCCACCTGATGGCCAAAGATATCTTGAAATTTCACTGTCTCTATTGGCCGGCGATGCTCCTGGCGGCAGGAGTGAAGCTCCCCGACACGATATTCCTGCACGGATTTTTCACAGTCGACGGCGAAAAGATGTCCAAGTCGCTCGGGAATTTTATCGATCCGAACGACCTGGTCCCTCAGTTCGGTCCGGACGGTACTCGGTATTTACTGCTGACGCAGTTTCCGTTCGGGATCGACGGCGACATCCAGGCCAAGCGGTTTGTCAGTCAGTACAATTCCGATCTGGCCAACGATCTTGGGAATCTCCTTTCGCGCGTTTGTAAGCTGATCGAAACGAATTTCGACGGGAAAATTCCCGAGCCGCACAAATCACTCGCCGGGATCGATCCGCTCATTGCTCAAGCCGAGGCGATGCCGGGGCTCTCGTACGAGCATGCCCGGAATTTCAGGATATCGCATTCGATTGCCGAGGCGATCTCGCTGGTGCGTGCCGCGAATAAGTTTTTCACTGACACCGCGCCATGGATTTTGGCCCGCGAGGGGAAAACCAAAGAGCTGGGCGGTGTGTTGTATGTCTGTTGCGAAATTCTGCGAATTGTGTCGATCGCGCTCTATCCGGCTATGCCGCGCAAGATGAGAGAGCTCAGGATTGTCTTCGGACTCGATGACTCAACACTCACGCTCGATCGCGCGCGGGTGTTCTTTGAACTTGTGCCGGGGACACCGGTGAAGTTTACCGCGCCGCTTTTCCCGAGGATCGAAGTCAAGGAAGAGGCGTCGGTCCCAAGTGCGAAGCCGAAAGGTGAAAGCGCGAAAGCCAAAGAGCAGGATAATCTGCTGGACATTTCCGAGTTTGGCAAAGTCGAGTTACGAGTGGCCAAGGTACTGTCTGCTGAGAGAGTAGAAGGCGCCGATAAGCTGCTCAAACTGCAGGTCGATGTGGGAACGGATCAGCGCCAGATTGTCGCTGGTGTGGCACAGTTTTACCCGCCTGAAAAAATCATCGGGATGAAAATAATTGTGGTCGCCAATCTCAAGCCGAGCGTGATACGGGGTGTACAATCTAATGGAATGCTCCTGGCCGCCAAATCCGGGTCATCGCTTTATGTGCTTACTCCCGACGGCGACCTGCCACCCGGCGCCAAAGTCAGTTAATGATCGATTCGCATTGTCATCTTGATGATCGCAAGTTTGGTGGCGAAGTGCCGCGCCTGGTCGCGGACGCAAACGCCGCGGGCGTGTCGATCATTGTAACGATCGGCACCGATCTGCCAACCTCAGAAAAAGCTATAGAGTTTGCGCACCAATTTGATTGTGTCTATGCGACGGTCGGAACGCACCCCCATGATGCACGAACATTTGATCAACAAGTTCAGGCAAGTTACCGCGAGTTGGCGACGAGCGACAAGAAAGTTCGTGCAATAGGCGAGATCGGACTGGATTATTATCGGGATCTATCTCCGCGGCCGGTCCAGAAGAAAGTGTTCGAGGCGCAGTTGAAACTGGCGGTCGAAGTAAAGCTTCCGGTGGTGATTCACACGCGGGAATCGTTTGAGGATACTCTTGAGATAACCAAAGAGTTCTCGAGAGATTTAAAAGGGGGAGTTTTTCACTGTTTCCCTGGAGATGTGGATGACGCTCTAAGAGTGATCGAGCTTGGATTTGTTATTTCGGTGGGCGGAGTCATTACCTATCCGAATTCAGGCATGGCGCGGATGGCCGCGCAAGTGCCGCTGGAAAAGATTCTACTAGAAACCGACGCGCCGTATCTGACTCCGGTTCCTCACCGCGGGAAAACCAACGCTCCCGCCTATATCGCGCATGTACGTGACAAACTCGCTGAACTTCGCGGGCTGTCACCTTTTGAAATTGAATCGATCACCGACCGGAATTCACGAAAGCTGTTTGGGCTTTCCGACGTGATCGAGGGGTAGGTGTGACCACACACAAACCTCAAAAGCGGTTCGGCCAGCATTTTCTTTCTGACCAGCGTACGCTGGACGGAATTGTAGCATTGGTAGCGGCTCAGCCCTCGGATGCAATTGTCGAGGTCGGGCCGGGGGAAGGAGTTCTCACGCTACCGCTGGCGAAATCGGGGGCGAAGATTGTCGCGGTCGAGTTTGATCGGAATTT
>JBGAWZ010000170.1:0-4894 GCA_044227335.1 Candidatus Zixiibacteriota bacterium
AATAGCGGGGGTCGTGGTATGCCATCGGATTGATCCCGACCACCAGACGGTTCGGATCGGCCGGTACTGGCCGAGGTTCTGCAGTACGCTTGCCGAAGGCCAGATCAGGACAAACCAAATCATTCGCGCCGATTCCCAGTTGATTGACCAGTCGCTACGAACTTACATCGCGATACGACCTGTATCCGGCGCGGCGTAATGCCTGCGTATCAAACCACCGGCCCAGCTTGGTATTAAGGGGTCCGGCGCCGACTCCGACAAACGCCCACTTACAATTTCCCAGTGAGCAAAGCACCGACCACTTGTAGAGTGTATATGGAAATCCCCAGGCGCCGGATTGGTCCGTTAATTGTCCCGATCCGGAGACCATCATCACATCGACAGTCTTGGCAATGCGGTATGATCTTGCCATGAATTTGATCTCAGCGACTATCCTTCCACCAAAGCGGAAAGTGTCTCGAATTCCGCGCAGGACCGGATACAACAGTGGAATGCTCTTAAGAGCAGATCGAACTCCGGAGTTCGGCTCCGTCACTGACGGTTCCGACCAGGCTCGTTCGGCGACACGTTTTGGATCAACCGGCGCTGTGTCGCGACGAATCGGATATGACTCGATTCCGTGACGACGCTGAGTGTCTTCGGGTACAATCGAAAAACCGAGCACCCGCGCCTGCGGATACCGGCGGCGGACTTCTTCGATCACGGCCGCCACAATCGCTTCGTCCCCCATGTTCTCGTTTCCGTAGTGGCCGAACACACCAATCGTTAATTCGCGTTGCCGGTTCATGCTCAAATCGCTCATCGCTTGAAAAGGCGCAGGAGTTTTCCCATCGGCGAGGAGTGGGCCTTGCGTTTGACCGCGTGTTTGAATTGTGAGCGGGCCAGCGCCGATTGCCGCGCGTTGGTTGGTCGGAGTCGAATTTCGACAAGCGCTCCCCGCGTTTCGCTCAAAGCGGCTTTCAATTGGTCTTCGTAATTGCCGGTCAGGAGATAGTAGGGGAGATCCATCGAGGCGGCGAATAATTCAAAGTCAGGATTGTGCAGATCAACTCCGAATGTGTCGCCGACCAGATCAGTTTGTTGCTCGCGAATCAAACCCAGCACCGCATCGTTAAAAACGATCACCGTCACTGGTACTTTTTCGCGCACGACACTCGCGAGTTCCATGCCGGTCATCGCGAAAGAACCGTCGCCGGTGATAAGAACAGTGGGGCGATCCGGGCGGGCCAATTTCGCTCCGATCGCCGCCGGCAGACCGAAGCCCATCGACTGATAATCGGTAGGCACGACTAAGCCACGGGGGCTGAAAATGTCGAAATAGCAACGGGTCAAGTACTGGTGCAGTCCCGAGTCGGCAACAACCGTGCACTCGCGCGGAAGCAGTTTTCGAAGTGTCGCAAATACCTGCGCAATGTCCGGTGGCGTGCATTCGGTTGCCTGGGGGAAATGCGGGCGGACCGTGCGAAGTTCTTTGGAGAATCGCGCGCGCCAACCGGAAATTTCCGGTGCAGTCCAGGTGCTGTTGCTTTTAGCCTCGGCGAGTGACAGTACAATCGAATTGAGAATTGTCGGCGCATCGGCGGTCACGGCGAGACTGGCGGGATAATTTTGGTTGAGAACCGACGAGTCGGCGTCGACATGGATCAGTTTCTCGCGAGGAATCTTGAGCCGAAATCCGCCGGTGCCGTTGTGGGAGAATTTGCAGGCGACCGCCAGAACCAAATCGCTTTCGGCCACCAATTCATTCACAATTGAAACGCCATACAAACCAAAGTCGGGCGCAACGATTTGCGGGTGATCTTCGGGTAACACACCTCGACCGGATATTGTCGTCACCACCGGACAGCGTAGAAGTTCAGCTAGTCTAATCGCATCAACTGACCCTTCTTGTGTTCCTTGACCAAGCAGAAGTACAGGCCTTTTACTCGCCCGCAATCGTTCTGCGATTGTTGCGGAGTCTGGAGATTCAGTCGGCCTGCCCGGACCAACGGTGAAATCTACAGCGCTCGAATCAACCGCCAGTGGGAGTATATCAACATCGATTTCTACTATGACCGGTCCCGGTTGACCAGAGGTTGCCAGTTGTACAGCCTGCTGAAATGTCCCGGCGACTTCAGAGGGCGACGTTATCGTCAGGTACGCTTTAACCAGGGGTTCGGCCAGCGCTCGTTGATCGATCACCTGAAAACCAAACGTCCCTCCGGCTGGCTCCTGTTTTTTTACCAAAACATACACGAGGGCCGCCGAATCATGCTTGGCTTCGGCCAGTCCATTGAGCGTATAGGTAAATCCCGGCCCGGGTATCGTAATCAAAAGTGCCGGGTGACCCGAAGCGCGGTAGTATCCGTTGGCCATGAAAGCCGCCGAGAGCTCGTGACTGGCCAGCACCTTGCGTACTTTGCTGTGGCGCAAGGCGGCGTATAGCGGGATCAGTTGGGTGCCGGGAAGACCAAACGCAGTGTCAAGCCCAAGACGTGAGGCAACCGCGCAGATGAGTTCGGCGGTGTTCATCGTACATCTCCCCGGTGAATCTACCGGCTCCCCATCAATCGCTTGATTCCCGACTTCACCTTTTGAGTCACCCGATTGCGACGTTGGGCGTTTTGCAATTCCCGCTGTAGCTCGCGACAATCCGGCTGTTGAATAATCATGTTGGTTATCAGATCGCCGCCCAGTTGGGCTTTGAA
The DNA here is from genome assembly GCA_044227335.1 of Candidatus Zixiibacteriota bacterium. Lineage (GTDB taxonomy): Bacteria > Zixibacteria > MSB-5A5 > GN15 > FEB-12 > JACRAV01. The sequence goes on from JBGAWZ010000170.1 coordinate 2,688, forward strand.
TCGGGTGATTTCGTTTAAGGCGGCATCGGTTAAGTCATTCGATGTATACCCTGCGGCCGATAGTGCTTTGAATGCTTCCCACCGTAACCAGGGAGTAGTGCCAAGATTGAGAAACTCCGAATCAGCCCCGGCGCAGACCGTGTACGTCCGTCCTGCCGGCCCGAACAGGACAATTTGTCCGGCCACCGCGCGGCCATCGGCCAGTCTCGCCTGAAATAATTTGCCCAGCCCGGACAATTTGATATCGCTGAAATATTTCGCGAATTGTTCTTTGGGCAGATAAAGCGGCGCCCCTTTGCGCTCGTGTGTTTGCAGGTGCAGGGCAAAAAACGACTCGAAATCATCGTCGTCGGAAAAACTGACTCCCGATTCGGCGCACCGGTCAACCAGTCGCCGCAGATTCTGATCAACCCGGTTCCAGGCGCTCTTCAGATCGGAGATCGGCACAACATACGTGTATCCCGGACGCGCGGTCCATTGGCGCACCAGAAATGGCCGGGCGTCGATCATGCCCTGATGATTTAAGATCACTCGCGCGTATTTTGCAGAGGTCAGCCAGTCGGCGATGCCATCGAGACTATCCAGATATTTTGACGTGGCCTTGGACGGGTAACGGGTCGACAATGGCTTTAAGACTATACCCGAGTAGTACAACAACAGGCGGTTAGCAATAGAGCGGCCGCCGGTAATCGGTTGTTCATACAACGGCAGGCCGGCCACCAGCTCACTGCCGCGAAAAACTCCCAATAGTGAGAAGCTCCCGCCGGTGGCCCGGCAGAGAATTTCCAGATACGACGGATTGGCGTAGACACTTCCCTGCGGCGATTCCGCGAGAAGTTTCAGCCAGCCCGGATATTCCTCGGGATTCAATGTGCGACAGACGACATCACTTGCCATAGCTGAAAAGTACGGAATTTGTTGTCACAATCAAATAGCCGCGGCCGGTTGTCCGCCGAGCCGCCGCCTGATCGATTTCACTACCCGGTCAGCCCACCCGCGCAACGACGGCATTGGATCGTACCAGACCAGGAGCGCCTGCCTGGCGGTCAGCCACTGCCAAGCCCAGCGCCAGCGAGTCAATTTATGACGCGTCAACAAGTGACGGCAGGCCATCGCGTCGTAGCCGCAAAAGACAAAATGAACGCCGTGGCGATAGGTTTTCGGCGATTGAGCCGGCAGATTGAGCGCGTCGCGATAGGCCATTTCAGCGACATTTACTCCGCAGTCAACGGCAAATCCGATATACCACCAGGGGCGGGCGTTGATTTCCAGGAGTCTGAACTGACCGTCGCGAGGGTCGCGCTTGAACTCAGCTGAAAAAATGCCGCGATAGTTGATCGCATCAAAAAGTCGCTCAAGTGAGTTCATCGCCGCGGTCATTTCAGACAGTGCGACAGAAACCAGATAGGTGCTGTTGCCAAAAACGAGCGGGTACATGCGCAATCTTCGGCGGCCAAACCAGGCTGAAACCTTTCCTTCGCGATCGACAAATCCGTCAAGAAAATGATGGTCAGTCGGCGGGCCGGGAATGTACTCCTGCAAGATCATCTGATATCCGGCCGATAGTGCGTCGTTCAAGAGTCGCTGACCTTCGGCGATATCGCTGAACGTAAACGCCTTCTTTCTGAAATGTGCGCCGAATCCCTGTGAGTCGACCGGTTTTAGAAACCCGCTTTGCACTCGGCGAAGGTCGGCCGCGGTCAGATCCGAAACCGACTTCAGCGGAAGAGTCAGCGGTTGAGGGATAGATTCACGGGTAAGCAGTTCTGAAAATCTGAGTTTGTCGACGAAAAGATCGGCGGTATGCAGGTCGGGGCCGGAGCAGGGGAAATCAGTTCGAAGATTTTCGGGAAGCGCGGCGACCGCCCGAACCCAGCGGTCGGTGCACGGAATCAAAACGCCGCTTCTGATTTGTGAACGCTCCAGCAGAACTGAGATTTCCGCTTCGTCCTGTGGGAGGTTGTTTCCCGGCAAGGGGCGATAATAGCGCGAACGGCGGACGATCGGTTGCAAGGGACCGTGGCAGAAGCTCGGTATTCCGGCTTGTCCCAGCCCACGGATCACGCCCAGAACTGTCAGCCCGTGGCCGAGCACGATGGCCGGCTTTGAATACGTAGTCACAAACTTACGGCCGCCGTGAGAGGTTCTGGTGGACTGTCCGTTCTTCGATCATATGGGGTTACAAGATAAGGGTTTAGCGAGTAAAC
>JBGAWZ010000171.1:0-4877 GCA_044227335.1 Candidatus Zixiibacteriota bacterium
GTATCGACGGTCCCCCGCCGAGTTTCTCGACTTTACTGGCGCCATCCGGCGGAATGTCCTGCGCGATTCCGGTGTCGATGACAATACAGACATCGGGATCACTGATATAGGCCAGTGTCTGTGCACCGCGGCACCCGACCTCTTCCTGCACCGAGGCACACCCGAGAATCGTGTTTGGATGACGGGCGGTCTTGAACTTGCGCATTACATCAATTACGGCCGCGCAGGCCGAACGATTATCAAATGCCTTGCTGCAATAGACCTGCTTATTTCCCATGATCGTGAAATCGCTGTCGGGAATAATCGGATCGCCCACTTTGATACCAAGCTTCTTCTTGACATCGAATTTCGCCTGTACCCCGACATCTATGAACATGTCCTTAATATCGAGAACTTTCTCCCGTTCGGTAGCCGACAGCATATGTGGCGGTTTGGAGCCGACAATGCCAAGCACCGGCCCCTGCGAGGTGATAATCCGCATCCGCTGACCCAGCGCCACATGTCCCCACCAACCCCCAAGGGGAAGGAATTTAATGTATCCGTCTTTGGTAATCTCTTTGACCATGAACCCGATTTCGTCCATGTGTCCGACCACCATGACGCGGGGTGACGCGGAAGTGCCTTTCTTTCGTCCCAGGATCGATCCGGATTTGTCGATTTCGATACTGTCAGAAAGCGGCTTGAGTTCACGGCGCATAATCGCGCGGACTTCGCTTTCGTATCCGGAGACTCCGTTGGCCTCGGTGATTTCTTTCAGTAAGAGTTCGGTCTTGTCCACAAGTTTGCCTTTTCCACAAGAAAATTAGCTTAGTCTTTTAATATACGTATTGGCCGCGTTACCGTCCAATCAAAAGTCGAGGTGGTCAAATAGCTCGGCCAGCCGATCTACCCTCCGCTCCAGGGCGGGCATCTCGGCGGGGTATTCTCGGCCTTCCTTGGCTTTCAATATGGCCGGCATCCCGATCTGCGATGGTCCGAAAATGTCTTCTTTGTATCGGTCGCCAATGTAGACCGACTCGCGGGGAGCGACACCGGCCAGATTGGCCGCTTTATAGAATATATCCGGGTGCGGTTTACGCAGACCAAATGACGAAGAAAAGATCGTAAAGTCGAAAAACTTCTCAATGCCGAACCGCTTCAACTCAGTCGTGTGAGCGCGTTCGGGGAAAACCGTGTTTGATATCAGACCTATGGTCACTTTGCTACTGCGAAGTCGAGTGAGGGTCGATACCGTGTCGTCATAAACGTACAGTTGTTTCTCGACCGCCTTGTAGTACGCGTCGAAGAAAGCATCGCAAAGACCATTGGTGTTTTGCCACCCCAGCCGTGAGAAGAGCACATTGGCCGCTTTGGTGACATCCCATTCGACATGCTTGTCGTCGGCCAATTTTCGGAAATCGCTCTTAGCTGACTCAAGCTGTTCGTGAAATTCCGCAGGCGGCGGGACTGCATACCCGGATTTGGCCAGATACTTCCGTCCTGATTCGGCACATTGACGCGTCAATTCTTCCCACGGAACTGCCTCGTACTCGATAAGTGTTGAGCCGAGGTCGAAAATGACTGCGCGAGGGGTGAGCTTCTTCATCGCTTAGTCTTTTCTCCTCAGTGCAGAATCAATGATTTTGCCGAGCAGTTGATCGAATTCGATCCCTGCCGCTTTGGCCGCCATCGGCGCCAGCGAGAGATTGGTCATTCCGGGAAGAGTATTTATCTCAAGGCAATAACTCCGGTTGTCGTCGGACAACAGGAAATCAATCCGAGCCAGTCCCGATGCCCCCACTACTTCGTACACCTGCAAAGCGGCGTGCTTCAGGCCGGCGCTAATATCGTCGCTGATGGGAGCGGGGCAGAGATACTCGGACTTGCCTTTGGTGTATTTCGCCTCGTAATCGTACAACCCACTCAGCGGGCGAATCTCTACTACCGGAAACGCCTCGCCATCGAGAACGGCCACGGTCAACTCCCGGCCGTGAACGTATTCTTCGACAAGCACATGCCGCGACTCTTTTGCCGCCGATTGGAGCGCCGTTTCGATCTGATCGGCTCTTTCAATTTTGGTCAATCCAACCGTTGAACCGCCGTCGTTTGGTTTAACGATAAACGGATATTTGAAATGATCGACTATCGATTGCACTACCGAAGCCGAAATTGCACCTGTGTCCAGATGATACAACTTCCAATGCGGGGTACGAACATTGACACTCGCCATGAGGCGCTTGGTCATCGCCTTGTCCATAGCCACCGCCGAGGCGGTCATATTGGAGCCGGTGTATTTTTGTCCACTAAGCGACAGCAGATTCTGCAGAGTTCCGTTCTCCCCCGCGCCGCCATGCAGAGCGATGAACACGACGTCAATGTCCCGCATCTCCCTCGAATTCATCGCCAGGGCGATCTCGGATGAGACCACCGCGCCGCTGAAAACTTCATCACCCCCGGTCAGTTTGGGATTGTACTGGCCGTCGGCGCCGATCAGATTTCTCCCGGTGGCCGGATCGATAGCAGTCACGGTGTGTCCGATGCGCCGGAGCGAAGCAGTTATGGCACTGCCACTGTTGAGCGATACTTCGCGCTCGCTGGATTTTCCGCCGGCTAATACTAAGACCTTCATTTTCGTCTCTTTCGATGCAGAACCCAGAAACGGTGCACTACAAATATAGCTATACCCGTTACGACAATCGGCCAGAGTATCCTGGTGTATGTCGCAAACAATTGTTCTATCTCGTCAAAGTTGCGTACAACCGAGGCGGCAAGATACATGATCAGCCCGGTAAAAGCCAAATATGAAACTGACGAGAACAAGACCATCTTCGTGGTGTCGTATCGCGCTACACCGGACGCCACCGCCAACGCCGTGCGAATTCCAATCACGAACCGAGAGACCAAAATAACCAGCGCACCCCATTTCTGCAGGCGTGTTTCCATACGAACGACATCAAGCGCCGAAAAGTATTTGAAGTTCTTTCGGATAAAATAGTCGCGACCGTAGTTGCGGCCCAAGAAATACAGCACCATCACCGAGGCCATCCCCCCCGACACCATGACGACCAATGACAACAGAAAGTTCAAACGATCAGCCGCCACCAGCGCGCCGGCGGCGGCGATGAAAGTATCCCCAGGAAAGGGTGGAAAGATGTTCTCGATAAAGCACGCGGCGAACAACACCAGATAGACAACTAACGGCCCTTTGGAAAAGAGCTGATCGAGAAACAGATTGATATTTGCCAGTGACTCAGTCATTTGTTTCCACTAGACAAACAGCCAGCGCGGCGATACCCTCTTCCCGCCCCACAAACCCGAGTTTTTCGCACGTGGTTGCTTTGATACCGATACGCGTCGGTGAAATGCCAAGTACGGCTCCAATTTTCTCTTTCATCATCGGAATGTGTGGATTCATCGCCGGACGTTCCGCCATAATAGTCGCGTCGACATTCACCACTCGGCCAATTCCGGCCGACTTGACCATACGCCAGCTTTCCGTAAGCAAAATGGTTGAATCGATGTTCTTGAATTGTTCATCGCTTGGGGGAAAGTGAACACCAATATCGGCCAGTCCTGCCGCTCCAAGCAAGGCGTCACATATGGCGTGCAATAAAACATCTGCGTCACTGTGCCCCAGCAAACCCTTGTCGAACGGGATACGCACGCCCCCAATTACAAGAGGGCGCCCCACTTCTAAGCGGTGGACATCGAATCCTTGTCCAATACGGATCTCAGCCATTGACACCTTTCAAAAGTAAATTCTCGATCAATACCAAGTCTTCCGGCCTGGTTACTTTGATATTCGGAAATGTCGGTTCTACAACTTGTACATGCACCCCGTGCTCTTCAACCAGCGCCGCGTCATCGGCAAAAGACCTGTTTCCTCGGGCCTGATAGGCGGCACGAATCACGCTCAATTCAAACACTTGCGGTGTCTGCGCATAATATAGTTCATCACGTTCTATCGTTGTACGGACAACGCCTCCGGAGGTTTTCTTAATCGCGTCACTGGCCGGAACCGCCAGGATCGCGGCGGAGCCTTCTCCGGTTGCCGCGACTGAAACCACACGATCAATATCCGACGGTGACACGAGCGGCCGGGCGCCGTCGTGAATGGCTACCAGCCCCGATTGTTCCGGTAGCGCGTTTAGCCCGGCCATAACCGATTGGGAGCGCGTATCCCCGCCCCCAACGATAGCATTCACTTTGCGAAACTTTTCGGCGGCAACTTCTCTCTTTATTGCATCGACGGCGTCAGTGGGAACCACTAAACAAATCGACTCGATCGATGACGCCCGTTCAAACTTATCGATAGTCCACGCCAGCAGAATTCGGCCGCCGACCTTGGTAAACTGCTTAGGTGTATGCCCGCCAAATCGAAGTGACTTTCCACCCGCTACTATTACCGCTACCGCTTTCATTTCGGTGGAATATACACCGACTTACCGATCGGGAAAAGCTGATTAAATGACCAGCATCGCATCGCCATAGGAATAGAAGCGATACTTCTCGGCTACTGCGGTGCGGTACGCCGCCATCACATGTTCACGACCCGCAAAGGCCGATACGAGAACCAACAGTGAGGATTTGGGCAGGTGAAAATTGGTCACCATCCGATCAACTATCTGGAAATGGCACCCTGGCTTTATGTACAAGTCTACTGGCCCAGCAAACGGGGCTATCCCTCTTTTGTTCATTGGCGCCGATTCCAGAGTTCGCACCGAGGTTGTTCCCACCGCGACTATCTTTCCGCCGCGCTCTTTAACCCTGTTTATTCGATCCGCAACCTTTGGGCTGAGCTCGGCAAACTCTGGATCAACACGATGATCTTCGATACGTTCCGACTTGATCGGCTTGAACGTCCCCGGACCGACATGAAGCGTTATTTCGATAGTCTC
>JBGAWZ010000172.1:0-4876 GCA_044227335.1 Candidatus Zixiibacteriota bacterium
TTGAACGGAATGTGAAAAAGGCGCGAATTATCCATCCGGTGCGTCTGGCAGTGTCGGGGATGACAGTCGGGCCGGGGCTATATGACTTACTGGTCGTATTAGGCCGTCAGATTGTGCTGGAACGGCTGAAAAAAGCTATTGAATATATCGAATCGAGATAACAGATTTGGCTATGTAATACAGGAGAACGACTGTGTCCGGGAAAGCAAAGACAAAGAAGAAAAAAGCCACGGCCAAGCCGAAAGTGCGCAAGCGTCCGGTCGCCCGAGTCAAGGCCAAGAAGCCGGTAAAGACAAAAGCGACTCACAAGGCTAAGTCACTCAAACCAAAAACCAGTCGCGTGTCATCGGCGCCGGTCAGGTTGGATGCAAAAATAAAGCGAATCGCCGTCATATTGAAAAAAGCGATCAAAGGAGAAGAAGACGGCCTGCACTTCTATTCGCTGTTGGCCGAAAAAGCGACCAACGCGATCGCCAAGGCCAAACTGGAAAGACTGCGCGACGACGAAGTCCGGCACAAAGTGACGCTGGTAGGACTCTATCGCCAGCATGTCGGCGGCGAGATTGGCAGACTCCCGGCCCGCGGAATAAACGCTCTCCGCAAAGTATTCGCCAAGGGGCATCTTGACCAACGCAAGACCGAAATGGAGTTTATCAATCTGGCAATCGAAGCGGAACTGGCCGCGACCAAATATTACCGGGAAGAACGTGATCTTATTGCCGATCCGAAATTCAAGGAGATATTTGATCTTCTGGCCGAGGAGGAGCATCTCCACTTTGAATTGTTGCAAGCGGAAAAAGACGCTCTGGCCGGCAATTACAACTGGTTTGGGTATGGCGACGCGGCGCCGCTTGAAGACTAACGACATGTATTTTGTACATCACTGACGGAGGCGATAACGCAATATGAGCATGCAATGGGTCTGTGACATCTGCGGCTATGTACACGACGACGACGAACCGCCGTCTTCCTGTCCGATGTGTGGGGCGCCGAAGAGCAAGTTTTCAGAATGGGACGGCGAGGACGATTTCTACGATGAAGATATCGAAGATGCCGATGATGATGACGACGACGATTTCGGAGACAACGGCGACAACAACGAGAAGTTCTAAGCGGGCACGCCTGTGAACGAACCGCCCGGAGTTGATCTCGCCCACGCGCTGATTGGTCAGCGTGCCCCTGATTTCACCCTGGTCTCACACAACGAGGGGGAACTGAATCTGGGTTGGTATCGCGGACGGAAGAACGTTGTGCTGGCATTTTACCCCGGTGATTGGACCGCCGTCTGCGCCCAGCAGATCCCCGGACTACAGGCGGTGGCTGATAGATTCGACGCGCTGAACTGCCAACTTTTGGCGCTCAGTGTCGATTCGGTTTCGTCGCATAAAGCCTGGTCGCGTTCTTTGGGCGGCATTTCATTTCCTCTTATGGCCGACTATTATCCCCATGGCGAAGTGGCACAAAAGTACGGCGTGCTCAACAAAAAGGGGTGGGCCGAACGGTCGTTTTTTGCGATTGATCTGCACGGAGTTGTGCGGTATGTCGATGTCGTTCCGCCCGCTGAGATGCCGGATATTCACCGGCTGTTACGTGCGATTACCGGATTCCCCAAAAAGCCGGCGGACTAGTTTCGTTCCGCCCGATTGGACTGCAATGAAGGGGTGGGCACTTTTGTCGCCGGTACCGGTTGTATGAATCGAGAAGTTTATGAGTAGCGAACACAAACATATCAGCGGCGCGGATCTGTACGATATCACGTTTATCGGGGCCGGACCGGTCGCGCTCTACGGCATGTACTATGCCGGTCTGCGGATGACCCGCTTTAAGACGATTGACATGCTCGAAGAAGTCGGCGGCGGACTGATGGCGCTCTATCCGGAAAAATACATCTATGATGTCGCCGGATTTCCAAAGATTCTGGCCAAAGATCTGACTAAGCTTCTCAAAGAACAGGCCTCGACCTATCCGCATACATTCTGCCTGGGCGAAAAAGTGACCGGTCTTGCCAAAGATAATGACGGCATTATCACAATGACCACCAACAAAGGCGTTCACCACACCAAGACAGTGGTTATTTGTGCCGGGATGGGCGCGTATATCCCGCGCAAGATGGATATCCCCAATGTGCTCGAACTTGAAGGACGCGGCATATTCTACTTTGTCCGTCGGATTCGCGACTTTGAAGGAAAGAATATCCTCGTGGTCGGAGGCGGCGATTCGGCGTTTGATTATTCGATGATGCTCGAACCGGTAGCCAAATCGATCACGCATATCCATCGCAACGACTTCTTCTCGGCTCACGAAGATTCGGTTCGCAAAGTGATGAACTCGCGGGTGGAGATGAAATTCCCGTTTTGGGAAGTCGCCCGAATCGAAGGAGACGACTGGGTGCGCTCGGCGACCATCATGCAAACCCGCACCGGAGAACAAGTGGTTCTGCCGGTCGATGCGATTGTGTTCAATATCGGTTTTCTGACCAATCTCGGCCCAATTGCTGAGTGGGGGGTGCATCTTGAAAAGAATTCAATTTTGGTCGACAGTCGTATGCGGACCAATGTCGAGGGCGTTTTTGCGGCGGGCGATATCGTCACCTACGACGGCAAACTCAAATTGATTTCGACCGGATGTGGCGAGGTGGCAATTGCCGTCAATAACGCCAAACATCTGATTGCGCCAAAAGCGAAAGTCGATCCCGGACACTCGACAGAAAAACACGATGTCGTCATGCGGAAATGGTCGCAAAAGGGAAAAGAACAGCCGGCCGGAGACTGACTATGTACTTCTCTTTGCCCAGCGAATATCGCACGGCGCCGGTTGACGAATTGAAAAGCCGGATTGAAACGGCACGGCATAAACTCGGCGACAAGCTCTGCATTTTGGCGCATCACTACCAGCGCATTGAGGTAGTCGCGTATGGCGATCATGTCGGGGATTCGTGGGGACTTTCCAAAATAGCGGCCGAGAAGAAATCGGCTGAGTATATCGTATTTTGCGGTGTGCATTTCATGGCCGAGTCGGCGGATATTCTCACTGCCGATTATCAACGAGTCTATTTACCCAATCCGCTGGCGGGTTGTCCGATGGCCGATATGGCGGAAATGGCCGATGTCCTCGCCGCGTGGGAGTACCTGCGGCCGTTCGGCGGAGTCGAGCAGATCATGCCGATTTCTTACATGAACACCACCGCCGGACTCAAGGCATTCACCGGGCGATTTGGTGGTGTCATTTGTACGTCGTCCAACGCCGACGCCGCGATCAAATGGGGACTTGAGCGGCGCGAGAAAGTCTTCTTCTTTCCCGATGAAAACCTCGGATACAACACAGGCAAGAAATACGGACTTCGCCCCGACGAGATGGTGATCTGGGATTTCTCGCGCGACGGCGGCGGTTTGAGTAAAGACGCCATCGCGCGCGCCAAGGTGATTCTCTGGAAGGGACACTGTCATGTTCATACCAACTTCACCGCCGAGCATGTCGCGGAAGTTCGTGCACAGTTTCCAAACGTAAAAGTAGTGGTGCATCCAGAATGTCCACCGTCGGTGGTTGATGTAGCCGATGCCAACGGTTCCACCAAGTTCATTGTCGATTATTGCGCCAAAGCCCCCGCCGGTTCGGTAATAGCGATCGGCACTGAAATCAACTTGATCAACCGGATGGCCCACGAGCATCCTGACAAGACAATCCTGGAATTGTCGGGGAAGACCTGCCCGGTCTGCGCTAACATGTACCGCACCACGCTCAACGACCTGGCATATACCATAGAGCACCTTGAGGACATAAAGCCTATTGTTGTTCCCGAGCCGACTCGGAGCGAGGCGGCGATTGCTCTTCAAAAGATGCTCGAATTGCGCTGACTGGCGCTTTAACGGCCCGACGGTACCGATTGGCGGTCAATAGGTTGGAGATGCCGGCTGGGCGTGGAATCTTTTGGGGAGGTGTATTGACGGAGCTAATAGAATAGGCATATATTCGGCCTCAACTTGGATATACGATGTCCGCGTTAAGATAAGGAAAGAAAAATGGCAAGCGATGTTTTGGTCCCGCAGATGGGCGAATCGGTCCTCGAAGGGACAATTCTTGAGTGGAAAGTAAAGATCGGCGATAAAATCGAAATCAACCAGCCACTGGTCGAATTGATGACCGACAAGGTCAATATCGAAATCCCGGCCGAATCGGCGGGGATACTCACTCACCAGTTTGCGAAAGTCGGCGATGTCGTCCCGGTGGGGACGCGCATAGCGACTATCGACGACGGCTCCAGTGGAACTGCCGTAAAATCTGAAGCCAAGCCGGCTGTCGCCGCTAAGTCAGGTCCTGCCGCTTCGGCGCCGATAGCGGCGCCGGTAGCGATCCAGCAGGTAAAAGGCACCGCCGCCGCAGGCAAGGGAAAGATGTCTCCCAAAGTGCGGACCATGATTCGCGAATACGGTGTCGATCCGGCCTCGGTTGTGCCGACCGGTAAAGACGGTTTGGTGACGGCTGAAGATGTGATGCGGACAGTCGAGGCTCGTTCGGCCGCGTCTGGCTTGACTTCCGGCCCCGTTCCGGCTCCGCCGCAACCGTCCTATGTCGCCCCGATATCCGGCGCGCCGTCAGCGCCAGTGGCCCCCGCGGCCGGGCAGGCACCGTCGGCGCCCAAAGTGAAAGTACAGATTCCTGTATTTCCATCTATGCCGGCCGATCAAAAAGAAACGCGCATGCCGCTGACCGGCGCCCGGAAGATGATCGCCGATCACATGGTGAAATCCAAGCAGACCTCGCCCCATGTGACAACGTTTGAAGATATCGACCTGACCGAACTGGTTACTTTCCGCGAAAAAATGAAGTCGGAGTTCCGCTCGACCTACGGCGCCAATCTGACCTACATGCCGTTTGT
>JBGAWZ010000173.1:0-4867 GCA_044227335.1 Candidatus Zixiibacteriota bacterium
AGCGAGCCGTATCCGTTCAAAGGGAATATGGATATCCCGGCGTTTGAGGATTTTTTGCGCACGCACACGCGCGAGGAAATTGCGATGGTGCTGGTCACAGTGACCAATAATTCGGCGGGGGGACAGCCTGTATCAATGGCCAATATGCGTGAGGTTTCGGCCCTCTGCCGAAAGAACGGCCTGCCGTTCTACTTTGATTGCGCTCGTTTTGCGGAGAACTGCTGGTTCATCAAACAGCGCGAAGCCGGATATGAAAATCAATCGGTTAGACAGATTGCGGCTGACATGTTTGATCTATGTGACGGTGTCATGATGTCGGCGAAAAAAGACGGGCTTGCCAATATCGGCGGGTTTATTGCGCTCAACGACGAGGCGCTGTATGCCCGGCTGGCCGAACTGCTGGTGCTCATTGAGGGATTTCCAACCTACGGCGGCTTGGCCGGTCGCGATCTTGAGGCGCTCTCGGTTGGGCTGAATGAAGTACTTGAGGAAGATTATCTGCGATACCGTGTCGATCAGGTGTCGTATCTGGGCGCGAAATTGAAAGAGGCCGGCTGTCCGATCATTGAGCCGACCGGTGGACACGCGGTCTTTATCGATGCCGGTCGACTGCTTTCGCACATTCCGCCGAATCAGTTTCCGGGACAGGGATTCACGGTGGCGATGTATATTGAAGGGGGCATTCGGGCGGTAGAAATCGGGTCACTCATGTTCGGATCGACTGATCCGGCCACGGGCAAATTCATTCCGGCGCGAAAGGAATTGGTGCGGTTGGCTATCCCGCGACGGGTATACACAAACTCGCATATGGACTATGTCGCGCAAGTGGCAGAGCAAGTAGTGAAGAACAAATCGAAAATTCCGGGGTATCTCATTACCAAGGAATCGGAGTTTCTGCGTCACTTTACCTGCGATTTAGAGACCGCCGCCCCAGTTGCGGCTCACCAGTAGGCGCAGGATATGTGAATCGGCGTTCAGGTTTTCGCAAACAGGACTCTTTCTGTGGCCTAACCGCAATGCTTGCGACAGCCTGTAATTCATTATATTCTAACGAATTACAGGTGCGACTTAAACCTGCCGTCATCTGAATAGGTTCTCCGGCCCGGTAATTGCGTTGTAGAGGCCGGGAAGTATTGGCTGTTTGCCTTGACTTTCCGGTGGAACTTGTTATAATTGAGCCGATTATAAGATAGAGGAGACTTTCTATCGAGCCTAGGTTAACGGATTGAAGCGTTAGAACAACTTAAGAGCTTTGCGCGCGGCGATCGCCAGAGATTGATTCGTACTGCGAATCGATAGTAGGCAATCAGAAGCGCACCGTAACCGAAAGAACCCGGCTTGATAAAGTCACTCTCGTTCACATTCTTTTTTCTCCTTGCAATAGTATCGTTGTCAGGCGCGGCGAGCGATGTTGCGTTGATCGCCCAGAGTGATCAATCCGTGCAGGTTGCGGTTTCGTTTGTGCCCGATCTGTCGCTACTTACTTCCCGCACAACTCTTGATTCGCAAACAGTCTTGTCGCGGACGGTGACGTTGGTGGTGCCGCCATCCGGTCGGGTATCGCTTGGCGCAGTGGCGGGGGAAAATCTGATACCAATTTCAATTCAATCGAACACGACGGTCAACTCGACCTCGGCGCCGATGGTCAGCATATCTGAACCGTTTGAAATTCGCGGTCGGAGACTGGTCAACGCAATAATATGCCCGGTGTCAGGGAGTTTGATTTACAGCCGAGTGAATTTCACGTTGCAGTTCGAAGGACTGCCAAGCCGCTCTTTTGCCGGTGCGCCCGATCCGCTTTTCGATTCTTATTTTGAAAAGACCACAGCCAACTTCGCTCAGGGGAAAAACTGGCGAACCAATACGACCGAACTTACTTCAAGTCTGTCCCCGCGCGCTTCCGGACCATTTTCATCAGGGGCGATATTTGTGAAACTGGCAGTCAATCAAAGCGGGATCTATCGAGTCACCGGCGCGCAGTTGACAGCCGCCGGCGTGACGCTTGCTGGAATTTCCGGTAACGATATGCGCATATTCAACGGCGGTGGCTTACAAAACGAGTTTCAAAATATCAAGCCGCGCCCGCAGTTCGGTGAAGTCGCCATCTCTGTGAACGACGGCAACGACGGGAGCTTTGACGCGGCCGATCAGATTGTCTTCTACGGCGACGGCGTCAACCGGTGGACCTACGCCAACGGATTGGAGCCCAAATTTACCTCGCACCATTTCGACGACAAGAATATGTACTGGTTGGCGATCGGCGGAACATTCAGTGGAGCGCCGCTTCGTATGGCTACGCTCAACGGAACAGTCACCGGCGCTTTTGATTTTCAAGTTAGTCAGGGGAAGCGCTTTACACATGTCGAGCAGGACTCGACGCTGTCGCTGGCGATCGACGGCCATCAGACTGATTATTACGAATGGTATTGGAGCTCGTCGTCGTCGGTGCGCTTATTCGTTCCGACACCAAATGTCGTACCGGCGACCAGCAATTCAGTTGCAGTGTCGGGGCTGACCTCTTTTATCTCACCCAACGGCTACATAACGACTCGTGTCAACGGAGTGACGACAACGTCGAGCTGTAATCCGGGAGGATGCACCGGCACCACCAGCGCGCTAACAACCGGCCTGAATCAAATTGACCTGACGCTATCACCGCTCAATCCCGGCACGGCGCCGTCGTATTTCAATTGGATCGAATTTGGATACACCTGTACGCTCACGCCAACTTCTGACGCTCTCGATGCGACACTTGGGACTGCAGCCGGTCGGGCGCAAGTTTCGCTCGACGATCAATTCAGCGCGACGCCTGAGTTGCTGGTAGTCGACAATGCCGCCCAGCCGGTGCAAATCACAAATGCGACGCGCAGTGGTGGCAACGTGACATTTGAATTGCCGCTGACAGCGGGCGGGCCGAATCGACTTGTTGCAGTTTCATCAACAGCGCTTAGGACACCGGTGTCAATTACCAAAGTAGCGCCGGTTGATCTGTATGCCGATCTGTCACCAGCCGATCTGATCGTCGTCACGATTCCGCAGTTTTCGCCGGCAATGAGCGAGTATATCGATTACCGCTCTCAGCGAGGTATCACGACCCGCATAGTCTCAGTCGGCGATATCATGGATAATTTCTCCTGGGGCGTGTACGATCCGACCGCGATTCGCGACTTTTTGAAATACGCGTATGAAAACTGGACTTCGCCAGCGCCGTCGGCAGTGCTTTTTGTCGGTGATGCCAACTTCGATTACTTGAATCATCGCGGGGGGAACGAGCCTAATTACGTTCCCTCGTACAACATGCCAATCTCGTTCGATCCGCGCGGCGGCGATGACAACTATGTGTATTTCGGCAACTACGGCTTGCTCGACGCCGACACAACTTTCCCGGGTGATCGTGGCTATGATATGCTTACCGCCCGCTGGCCGGTCAAGAGCAGTTCGGAAATCCGGTCGATCATCGCCAAAGTAAAGCAGTATGAATCGGGCAGTAACCGGGGAGTCTGGCGGAAGAACATTCTCTCGGTTGCTGATGACGAGTTTGCCGGTTCGGACAACACGCAAGGATTCCATGTCACCGATGCGTTGGCGCTGGAGCGTGGTTTTTTCCCGCGCGCACTTCATTTGGAACGACTGTACGAATGGGATTTCCCCGTGGTCAATGGCGAGCGACCGGCGGTCAATGACGCGATCATCAATGCCATCAACAAAGGTGCGTTGGTTGTTAATTATGTCGGTCACGGCAACCCGGATGTCTGGGCGCATGAGCGGGTGCTCAAGCGGACCTCGGATTTGACTCGCCTGTCCAACGACGGACGACTGCCGCTTATCTATGCCGCTTCGTGCGATATTAATCACTACGATGATCCCCAGCGCGAATCGATGGGTGAGGATTTTCTGGCGATGGCCGGTCGCGGCGCGATCGGTGTGATTGCCGCGGTGCGACTGGTCTATTCGTTTGACAATGCGGCGCTCAGCAAAGAGGTCTACCGTCATTTGATGGGAGACACCGGGACCACGATTTGTGAGGCACTCTTTGCCGGCAAAGTGGCCCGCCAGTACACGAGCGGTACGCCGTTCTCAAGGGCCAACGACCGCGCCTATCTGCTGTTCGGCGATCCGTTCCTAAAGCTTGGCCTGCCGTCAAAGTCAATCGTATTTGACCAGAAGCCCGACTCACTGGTGGCGCTGGGTGTCCAGACTGTGGCTGGTCGAGTGGTTGATCAAGTCGGAGCAACTATACCATACGACGGAATAGCATATGTCGATGTCTTTGATTCAGACCGTCCGCGGAGCCACAAAGTGGCCGGTACCGATCAGGTGGTGGACTATTCGGTGAGCGGCCCAAATATTTATCATGGCTCGGTCGCGGTGACCGGTGGGCAGTTCTCATTTCAGTTTATCACGCCGCTGGACGTGAATTTTGGCGGAAGCGGAGCGCGCATCGAAGTGTACGCGGTGGCGGACACCTCGATCGACGCCCTCGGACTGGTCGACTCGTTGTCGATCCGCAACACTGCGGCGCCGTCGACCGATTCAACCGGACCATCCATTGCGTATACGATTTCTGGCCGATCCAACTTCGTCAGCGGGGATCATGTTCTGCCGTCGGAGAATTTGGTTGTTTCGCTCAGCGATCAATCGGGGATAAATCTGACCAGCGGCCTTGGTCACGGAATTACAGTTGAAATTGACGGACAGCCGGACAATATCGCGAACTTGTCGGTTGGCTTTGCCTACGATCCGGGAAGCTTCACCAGCGGCTCGACTGACTTTGGACTGGCAGGACTGGCGCCGGGAGAGCATACGCTCAAAATCAAGGCCTGGGACAACGCGAATAATTTCGCGGTGCAGTCGCTGATTGTTTCGG
>JBGAWZ010000174.1:0-4857 GCA_044227335.1 Candidatus Zixiibacteriota bacterium
GATGCCACTCCGAGGCCTACGCCGCCACCGATAATCCTTCTCACACCGGTGCTGGGTTTTCCACCGATTGCGAGCGATGTCATCACGCCGCCTCCGGAACCTGGGCGAACGCAACCTATACGCACAAGACATTCCAACTCACCGGCGCCCACCGGTCAATCGATTGCCGGTCGTGTCATGTCTCTTCATTTGACGGCACCGCCACCGACTGTTACAGCTGCCACTCGGCCGATTTTCTCGGAACAACCGAACCGAATCACTCCCAAAGTGGATTCGATCACAACTGCGCCGTGTGCCACTCGACAACTTCATTCAAACCGGCGCAATACAACCACGACCTCACCGCCTTTCCACTGACCGGCAAGCACCGCACGGTGCTCTGCACTGACTGCCACACGAGCGGGTATGCCGGCACACCGACCGATTGCTGGTCGTGCCATCAGACGAACTTCCAAAACGTCACCGACCCTAACCATGTCCTGGCGAACTTCGATCACAATTGCACAACCTGCCACACTACCGCCGGATGGACACCAGCCAATTTCAATCACGCCGGCACTTCATTTCCGCTAACCGGCGCGCACACCTCTCTTGCCTGCATTGCCTGCCACGCAACAACCTACGCTGGCACGCCGTCGACCTGTTACGCCTGCCACCAATCTGATTTTACCGGGGTGACAGATCCAAACCACGTGACCAATAATTTCGATCACGATTGCACAACATGCCACTCAACCACCGCCTGGTCGCCCTCGTCGTTCAATCACGCAACCACGGCCTTCCCGTTGACCGGCGCCCACACCACAGCGACATGTGTATCGTGCCATGCTACTGGCTATTCCGGCACACCAACTACATGTGTCTCGTGCCATCAAACGGACTACAATAACACGAGCAATCCTATTCACACGGCGGCGAATTTCCCGACCACCTGCCAGACCTGTCACTCATCAACCGCCTGGTCACCGTCGACGTGGAACCACGACGCCCAATTCTTCCCGATTAATTCCGGCGCTCATGCTACAGTCTGGAATTCCTGCGCGACCTGTCATACCAATCCGAGCAATTACGCTGTCTTTTCTTGTATCGACTGCCATACCCACTCCAAGACGATTACCGATTCGCATCACACCAACGTGAATAACTATCAGTATACCAGTGCCGCCTGCTACAACTGTCACCCGCGAGGACGACACTAATGCGCCGACAAGTACTGCTGACAATTCTTGTATCGCTCGTGATCGCCGTCGGTATGGCTACAGCGGGCGATCTCCGGTTTACTGTTCGGTATCTCTCGGCTGAGAATGTCTATCTCAACGGCGGTTCCGCCGATGGCCTCAAAGTCGGCGATAGACTGGTCTTGAAGAGGACAGGCGGGTGCTCAACTGAACTCGAGGTAGTATTTGTCGCCGAGCACTCCGCTTCCTGTACTTTCGCGGTAGATTCCTGTGGTATTTCAGTAGGCGACTTCGCCTACTTAGCCGGATCCGATATCCCGGAGAGCGCCACTTCATCTGACAGCTCGATCCAAATTCAAGTCGTGCCGGACACAATGCCAACCTCTCAACCTCATAAACCGCTAGCCACTCCCCGCAAACTCCCACCCAAATTTAGCGGTAGTCTCGCAGTTGGATACTATTCGTGGAACGACCAAAGTGTTTCGAACCTTGATTTCCAGCAAGCGACCGCCCGCCTGAATTTCAAAGCACGCCGTCTATTTGGCCGGGAAGTAACACTCAATGTCCGGGGGCGGGGAAGATACGACCAGCGTGAACGATCGTATTCATCACTCGTTGACCGTCAGGCCTGGGAAAATCGCATGTGGGAGCTGTCGCTGAGCTACGATGAGCCACAATCGCGCTTTACAGGTGCGGTTGGACGAATTCTCCCGCGTCGTGTCGCTTCTGCCGGATATCTCGACGGCGCCTTAGTCGAAAGCCGCCTGAGTGAAAAGACCCGCGTGGGCTTACTCGCCGGCGCCGCGCCGCAATGGGCATATGATCCCGACGCTATCTCCATTCAAAAGGCCGGCGCGTATGTCACCTACATCGCCGGAACTGCCCCAACTACGTATATCGAACAGACTGTCGCCGGAATCGGCGAATATCATGGCGGCGATGTCAGCCGTGAGTTGATTTCTCTGCAAGGCCGAATCAACCACGCCAATCAGTGGGGAATATTCCACATGACAGACATTGATATCAATCGGAGTTGGCGCAAAGAAAAAGCGGGCCAGTCTATCGCACTCACCAGCGTCTACTTGAACGGTTGGTATCGCCTTTCCAATTCTGCACGCTTGAGTCTTGCATACGATAACCGAACCAATTACTGGACCTTCGACACGCGCTCAACTATCGACAGTCTCTTCGACGATCACTTACGACAAGGCGTACGTTCCCAACTTGATCTCTCACTACCGCAAAACATCCAGTCTTCGCTGAGCTTCGGTCTGCGCGACCGCGAGGGAGAGCCCGACCCGACCTATTCGTACTCGGTTAACCTCAGCAAATCGTCTCTTTGGAGCGTAGCATCGCGTATCTCCGGGCAATATGCCGCCTTCGATGGCCCCACCGAACACGGTTACAATTACTCTGCCCGCGTTTCCGACTATGTGAAAATGAAACTGCTCGTTTCTCTTGGCCTGGGTGGATACAGCTACCGTGCCGATGTCGCTATCGATAACCGCACCAGCCAGTGGTACGAACTGGGCGGACAATATGATTTTCGTCGCAATTGGTTTATCGGCCTGTTGACCCAATTCAATTCCGGCGACGATATCGACGGCCTCAGACTGCAATCCGAGATCGGAATGCGGTTTTGAAATGTCGCATAATCTGACTGTTCACGTATAACCGGTATGCAGAATTACTTTATATGGATTGGCGCCGCTGTTCTGATCGCGGCCATCTTCATCCCGTATATCATTTCTTTCAAGCGCCAGGAAAAGTTGACCGCTGATCGTCACCGGGAAGCCAAAGACCTCGGCATCGATCGCCCCCGCGCCCAATACCCGATGATCGACCGCTCAAAATGTATCGGTTGCGGCGCATGTGTCGACGCCTGCCCCGAAGGTGACGTCCTTGGTGTCGTCTGGGGAATGGCCGAGGTCATCAACGGTCAGCGCTGTGTCGGTCATGGTTACTGCGAAAAAGTCTGCCCCGTGGGAGCTCTTAAGGTCGGCCTTGGCGATATCACAAGCCGCCCTGATATTCCCGTACTTTCGCCGGTCAACGAATCCTCAGTCGAAGGACTCTTCATTGCCGGTGAACTTGGCGGGTTGTCATTAATCAAAAACGCCATCGCGCAGGGGAAGATGGTCGTCGACGAAATCGCACGTCGCCTGAACGGCAATAAACGCGGCGACGCGCTGGACGTCATAATCGTTGGCGCAGGCCCGGCTGGACTGAGTGCATCCCTCGCCGCAGTCCAACACAATCTCAAATATTTGGTTATTGACGAAAAAGAGGTTGGTGGAACTGTGCTCCACTACCCCCGCCAAAAACTGGTGATGACCCAACCGGTAGAAATCCCCCTCTACGGCTGGCTCAGAGAAGAAGAGTACTCCAAAGAACAACTAATGGACACCTGGCAGACTATCGTCACCCAATTCCACGTCAACATTTGCACCAGTCAGGTGGTGTCAGCGGTACGCAAGTCCGACGGACTCTTCGAGGTCACCACCCCCGGGCAAAGTTATTTCTCTCGCTTTGTCGTACTGGCGATGGGCCGTCGCGGCGCCCCGCGCAAGCTCGGCGTCCCCGGCGAAGAACTCCCCAAAGTGATCTATCAACTGATCGACGCCAAATCCTATTCCGGAAAACACCTGTTGGTGGTGGGTGGGGGAGATAGCGCTGTCGAGGCGGCGGCAGGGCTGGCGCGTCAAGCCGGGAACACCGTCACCGTGTCATACCGCAAATCGGCATTCTTCCGCGTGAAAAAGAAAAACGAAGTCGCGATCGAAAAAATGATCTCCTCCAAGAAAGTCATACCAATATTCGACTCCGAAGTGACCGAAATCACACCGTCTACGGTTGTGCTCAAAACAAAGTCTGGCGCCAGCGAGATTCCCAACGACCATGTGATTGTTTTGATCGGCGGCGTCCCGCCCTTTGAATTACTACGCTCGATGGGCATCCAGTTCGGCGGCGACCAAAAACCGATCGCATCTGCCCAAAGGGCCGTCTGATCTTGCGGATTATTGCATTTTAGATAATTTGTCTGTAAATGAGTACTTGTCTGGGCATCACCTGGGGAAAGAGTCAATGAGGCTTGCCTCCTGCAGATAAACACTCTCTTAGCGTTTCGCTCACTCTCCCGATCTCGTACTCATGATTTGGCGTTAGTTGATCTGGGAACATGTCTACCATGTCTAGAATTGCGCGACAGGCATGGATTTTCACTAATTGCATCGCTTGAATTATGTACCAAAGTTCGTCTTCATTTTCTTCACCCCGGCCTCTTGTGTTTGACTGTGCCTGAAAAGCAAGAGGGACAGAGTGTGATTGTCCAGACAATAGTCGATAAAATGGCCTGAAGTACTTGCCGATTAGTCCCGCTCTGTTCGCAATTTCATCATGAGTAATGTGCATGGGGTGCTTCCCCGAAAGAAGCTTAGCGCGAGCTTCTACGGAAAGTGACTGGAAGTATGCATTTGATTCAAGCCGCGCTCTATCATTTGGCAATCCAGCCTCAAAGCTCTTCAACAGTTCTTCAAATACATCACTTCCAGCCACACCAAAGTCTTTGTAGAGTCGATGAAGTTCCGCGTTGCGACTTAATTGCATCAGGTCAAGGCGGAAATTGACCTCGTCCTCAGTGATGGGTTCGACTCCTACGTAATAGAAGACGTGGTAAGTT
>JBGAWZ010000175.1:0-10321 GCA_044227335.1 Candidatus Zixiibacteriota bacterium
CTCCGTACACTTGGCCTCTTTCCAGGCGTCATCGATATCCTCAGGGTGTTTGAACTCAAGGCCGGAAATCCGGTTTTCGAGCGAATCGACACTCATCGACGGTCCCTGGGCGACGATATCATGGCAAGTATTACAAGTGTGTGACAACTTCTGGCCCCATTGGTTCACTTTCACGCCGTCGTGGCACCGGAAACAACCGTCGTTGGTGAAATGGCTTAGGTTATTTTCCCGCGCCCGGTAGTCAGTGTTCATTTCCGGGAAGAAGTTTTCCTGATAGATATGGATCAGAGCGTTGCCTGCTTTTTTGATATCGTCAATGTGGCTGTCGGCGAGCTGAGCATAATTAGTCCGGTAGTAATCGGTCACGCCTTTGGTAATCGCGATATAGGCATCCTCGCGCTTGTCGTACTTTGCATTCAGCAGATCCAAACCAACCTGGCGGATATACGGCAGGTCGGTGGGAATACGGCCGGTTGACATCGCCAGATTGACCGCGGTGGCGGCCGGCTGAAACCGGTGGCTGGGACGATTGTGGCAATCCATGCAATCAAATTTGCGAAGTTCTACCGCGCTATCGGACAAATTCGGCGGGGTTGCGCCCGGTTCCATATAGACCGAAGTATCACCTTTGGAATTAGTCACACGGATGTAGGGAATATTCTGGCGCTTGTGGTCGGTAGCGACATATTCAATCGTGTTGTCGCCGATCATATGCCAGTGGATGCCTTCGAGTTTTCCGGTGCGGGGGTTGCCGCCACCGATTTTGACAAGAAGACTGATTGTCCACGGCGAGTTTTGTTCGTCGGTGCGGAAATAGGTTTTGGTGACCAGCTTTTCGCCGTAGAACTGACGCGGCCAGTGACACCGTTCACAGGTTTCCTGGGCGGGACGCAGTGACCTTACCGGAGTTTCGATCGGGCGGGAGAAACTGTTGGTCGTGACCGCGAGCACCTGACGGAGGCCGTCTATTTTTGACTTTACATAAAACGAAGCCCCTGGACCGATGTGACAATCGACGCAGAGCACGCGGGCGTGCGGAGAATTCTGATATGTCACGTACTGCGGCTCCATGACTTCGTGGCAGGTCTTACCACAGAAGGCAGTAGAGTCAGTAGCCTCATAGGCGCGCGACCCGCTGTAGGCAACTATGCCAACCAGAACCGCTGATAGTCCAAGAAATACCCACAAGTTGCGCATGTACTTCGGGTCGGTCGGATCAATAGAGAGACTGAATTTGACCTTTTCTCCGCGCTTCTTGGCGGTATGCATCTGCAGATATATGGCAATTAGGAATAGTACTAGTCCGAGCGTGACGAGTGCGGGTGCGCCGATGAATGTGACCAGGGCGTTGTATGGGTTGTCAGTCTGAGATGCCAGATCAATCAGCAGTAGAACGACAAAGGCGAATCCGCCAGCGGCCATCAGCGCTCCGCCGACTGCGGCCAAGGGGTGACGATAGAGCGATTGCTTTTTTTGTTCTTCGGTCATCGGACAATTTCACTCCGGTATTTTACGTTACAGGGAGAGAAATATATGACTTTTACACGGGGCGGCAAATCATTTGGAGAGATCAAACGGGATAAAAAAAGGCGACCTGCGCGCAGGTCGCCAAAGTATACGAATTGGTGAAGAATTTTTTCGCCTGAACTTGTCGAGTATTCCAGTCTCAACTCTTGGGTTGAGATTCGTTGTCTTTTTTCAGAGCCTTGGAGAAGTCTTTTGCCACTTGTTTGTACATGTCTGAACCGGACACCAGACCGTCACCGACATACCCGGCGAAATCACCGCTGAAAACAACGTGACTGTCGTTTGTTCGGACGAGTTCCAGGTGAAACATAAAGCGCAAAAATCCGTTTCCGCGCTTGTACTCGACAATACTTCCGCGGACTTCGTAGACGGGAGTTGTAGAATTTGAATCCGGAGCGGCGAAGACTTCGGTTTTGAGCAGATGCTCAAGTAGGGTGACTTTGAATTTGGTGATATCGTCAAGAGTTGGCTTTTTGTCGTCAGGAGTCGTGATCGGAAGTTGATCGACAAACGATCCGAACCGTACCAAAGCCGGCTTGGCGATTGGTTCTTCAAGCGGCTGAATAATCGTGTACGGTTTGGAACAGCCGACAACGACCAGCACAGCCAATAGCAACAGACCGAATGGACGTAGATGTTTCATTTTATCTCTCCCGCGTATCAGATGTTTGAACTGCAGAGTTTGCAAAATTGTCTACTGTCTGTCTCAATTTGGTTGCGCCCCTAACATGAAAATCAGCCCGACGTTGAAATTGATCGTAAAGCCATTCAGGCCGATCCCTGAACTTCCGTTGTTGTAATATTCTTTTGTCCAGATACCCTCAAACGAGGCGGAGAAGTCGATTCCGACATCTTTGCCCAGACGGGCGATATATCCGGCGCCACTGGCCTGCGCAAAGCGAGTGTCACTCACGGTAGGCGAGGTTATCACATACTGCTGATTGGTCTGGGCGTTGTGATAATAGACTGCCCCCGAGCCAGAGTGAGAGACAGCGCCGATGGTAAACCAGAGATACCAGAGATTGGGGAAATCGTCGTGCCCGTTAGTTCGCTTGGTTTCCTGCAGGCCGAAATAGTATCGGGTTGCCCGCATGTTCCAGTCTTCTTTATCCACTATATTCGGGTAATACCCGTATATGCCTGACCGTGAGTCGGAGGGAAAGCGAATCCCGGAACGGGAAATCATAAACAACAAGGAGAGTTCTTCGTTCAAACTGATCTTGATATCGCCCTCAAATCCAAGGCCGGAAGTTAGTCCCTCATAGTAGTCGCCAAACGGAACTGCAAAATTACCACGGGCCGAGAAGGCGACATCAAACGGTTTGCGCTGGCGGACGAATCCATTCCAGGACATAGACGATTTCCTTGATTGACTGGCAACAACTCTGGTGATTGAATCGACCGGGTCGTTTACATACTGGTGAGTAGAGTCCGATTTAAGCGAGTCTGGCCTTACGCCGACTTGAATTTCGCTTAAGATATGTGCGGTAACATCAGTGCCGCTCATATCGACAACTGATTCGATGCGCTCGGGCAGAATCCGCTGTATCCAGCCGCCCGATTCGATCAATAGGGCTTTGTTGTCGTAATCGACTACGTACGTTACCCGCTCATACACTTTGCCGGATTTGAGTGTGACTGTCCCGATGGCGGCAAATACAGCTGAGCTGAAAAGTAGTGTGGCAAGACCGAGCCACAGTGCGATACGATGCATGTTGACCCTCCCGACGAGAAATTCTATTCGGGATAAATATGCGCAACGTAGTCTAATTGGTCAATGCCAAAGAGGAGCAGAAACTCCAAAATAGGGCGGCGGGGGGCGATGGGTTTATAAGGTCCGAAAGGCGTCGGAGAGGGTCGGCGCCGAGAATGAAAATCCAGCGGAGAAGAGCTTTGCGGGCATAACTCGTTGGCTGGCAAAAAAGACCGAATCAGCCATATCGCCGAAAATAGTGCGAAGAAGAATCGCGGGGACAGGCACGAATGCCGGCCGATGGACCGCTTTGGAGAGTGTGGCGGTGAACTCGCGATTGTTGACGGGATTTGGCGAGGTCATGTTTATCGCACCGGAAAGCTGATCGTGTTCGATAATAAATGCAACCGCGGACAAAAAATCAGCCAACGTGATCCAACTCCAGTACTGATGGCCGTGGCTGAGTCGTCCGCCAAGGCCGAGTTTGAAACTCGGAAGCATTTTAGCGAGTGCGCCACCGGTGGACGAAAGGACCATGCTGGTTCGTAGCCAAGCGACTCGCACGCCTGCCTTGGAAAGGGGCGTCGACGCCCTTTCCCAGCTGATGGCCAACCGGGCCATGAAGTCATCGCCGCATGGCGAGGTTTCATCGAGAATCCTCTCGCCGCAGGAACCGTAGTATCCAACGCCCGACATCGAGAGAAATATCTTGGGTGGTGTGCCACTGGCCAGAAGTCCGGCGGTCAACAGTTCGGTTGCTTTTATGCGGCTATCCCAAATCTCCTGCTTGTATGATTCGCTCCAACGTTTGCCCGCGATATTGGCCCCGGCCAGATGAATGACCAGATCAAGATTGCCCAGCTTTCCGGGGTCAAGAGTGTGGTTGCGGGGATCCCAGAAAATGTCGCGATTGGATTTTACGCCTCGCACAAGCCGCACGACTGTGTGTCCCTTCTGTTCCAGAAAGGGAATGAGCGCTGTGCCCAGAAAACCATTGGCGCCGGAGATTAAGATGCGCATGGCTATTTACCTGAGAGTTCTTTGAGCTTGGCCATGACATCCTTGGCATGCCCCTCGGAGCTGACTTTTTGCCAAAGATAGGCAACCTTACCCGCCGGATCGATCAGATAGGTGGTACGAACAATGCCCATATACTCTTTGCCGTAGTTTTTCTTCAATTGCCAGACACCGTATGTGTCGATCATCTCGTGATCCGGATCAGACAGCAATGTGACTTTCAATTTGAACTTATCAATAAATCTCCTGTGACTTTCAGTGGAATCGGCGCTGACACCAAGGACAGTCGCGTTCAGCCTCTCCATCGACTTAAGGCCATCTGTGAAATCGCACGCCTCGGTTGTGCAACCGGGGGTGTCGTCTTTTGGATAGAAATACAGCACCACCCATTGCCCCTTGAAATCGGAGAGTTTGGTTTTCTGGTCGTCCTGATTGAGCAGAGTAAACGCCGGAGCTTTGGCTCCGATTGCAATGCATCCCGCCATATACGTTCCTCCTTGAAATTATCCCGCCCGTTTGTGGAACCGTAGTACCGAGAAAGCAAACAGGGTTACGCCAAATATAATGAGTGCGATCACATTAGGCAGTAGGTCTTGCAAGGAGGCGCCTTTCATGATGATACCGCGGACAATCACCAGAAAATATTTCATCGGATTGATTACCGTCACATGTTGAAGCCAATCCGGCATATTGGAAATAGGTGTGAAGAATCCTGACGTAAGCATTGTGAAAATCGAAAAGAACCAGACAAAAAACATCGCCTGTTGCTGTGTCGAAGTGATGGTCGAGAAGAACATCCCCAGGCCAAGTGTGGTCAACAGGTACAAGCCCGCAAGCGCAAACAACAGTATCGGTGATCCGGCAAAGGGGATACCATACCAGAGCATGCCGATACCCAGCGCGACGGCAAATTCGACAATTGACAGAATCGCAAACGCAGTCACTTTTCCCATCAGAAGGACCACCGGCCGCATCGGCGTGACCAGCACCTGCTCGAGCGTGCCCATTTCCCGCTCACGGACGATCGCCATGGCGGTGAGCATCATGCTGATCATGGTCAACAGAGTAGCCACCACACCGGGAATCATGAAATATTTCGACTCTGATTCAGGATTAAACAGAAAACTCGAACGCACTTCTACCGGCGGCTTGAGACCGGTGATTGTTTGGCTGAACTGCCTCACTATCTGTGAAGCATACCCCAGACCGGTGCGAGCGGCGTTGGCGTCGGAGCCGTCGGCAATCAGACCAATCGTAACACTGTCTTTCAGCGACAATTGCTTGGAAAAGCCCGGCGGGATAATCAATGACATCTGCGAGTGGCCATCTTTGAAACGATGGTCGATATCCCACAGTGGCGCAACGTTGGGATCGCCGAGCCGGAGCTCCGGATCGAAATATTCTCCGGCGCTGAGCGCTTGAATCAATTGGCGGGAATAGGTCGACTGATCGAAATCGTAGACATCGAGTGGGATATGTTTCACGTCCGTATTGATCGCATAGCCAAGCACAAGGAGCTGAAGGATCGGCATGATAAAGATCAGGCGGAGCATGAAGCGGTCCTTGAAAATCTGAATGAATTCCTTGCGCAAGAGGCCGACAAACGAGCGGTACATAGCTACCCGATCCTTGTGGAGAATTTACGGGCCGCAATGAACATGAAGAGGGCCGCGAGACCAACCAGCGCCACCGCCTGCACAGAGAGCACTTGAATGCTTGCCCCCTTGAGCATGATTCCCCTGATAATTGCGACAAAGTAGCGGGCCGGCACAATATGGCTGATTGCCTGCAGGGGAATCGGCATGTTGCGAATTGCAAAAACAAATCCTGAAAGCATCACCGCAGGCAAGAGCGTGGTTGTCTGGGCCAGCATCATCGCCACCTGCTGGGTTTTGGTCACGGATGAAATCAAAATGCCGAGTGACAAAGCGGTCGCGATATAGACAAATCCGAACAAGACCAAAAGCAGATGTGAGCCGACAAACGGAACATTGAACAGAAACACAGCAATCGTCACAATAAGAGCGCCGTCGAGAAAGGCGATCACCACATACGGAATCAATTTGCCGATCAGAATCTCCCTCGGTTTGACTGGTGTGGTCAGGAGCTGTTCCATCGTGCCCGTTTCCTTTTCCCGAGCGATGGTAATCGAAGTCAGCAGGGCCGAAATGGTCATGAGGATTACACCCAGCAACCCCGGCACAAAGAAGTGGGAGGATTTCAGATCGGGATTATAGAGCACTTGCTGAGAAATCCGCACGCCCGGAAGGGTCGTGCCAAGCGGAAGTTTCGAAGCAAGGTACTGATTAACCAACGCGGAAGAGAAGGCCTGCACCGCCGCGCCTAATGCGGCATCGGCGCCGTCGATTGTCAATCCCAGCTCAAACTCAGAGCGCTCAGTCATGGCTTTGCGGGCGGTCAATTCGCGCGAGGATTCGCTCTGGTCCTGATCGACAATCGAAAGGGTGACATGCTCGATATCCATATTGATCGCGTAGCCATACAGAAAAGTCATCATGAGGGGCATGGCAAAGACAATCATGAGCGAGCGCGGGTCGCGCAAAATATGGTAGAGCTCTTTGCGGGCGATAAATTTAATTCGTTGCACGCGCGCTCTCCTGCGCCCCGATAAGCGAGATAAACATATCTTCGAGATTCTTAGCTTTATGCCGGGCGATGAGTTCAAACGGCTTACCCAACTCGATTATTCTGCCGGCGTGCATGATCGAAATGCGGCCGCAGTATTCAGCTTCGTCCATGTAATGCGTCGTGACAAAAATGGTCACGCCTTCGTCGGCCAGTTGGTACAAAAGTCCCCAGAATGTGCGCCGAAAGACCGGATCGACACCGCCGGTTGGTTCGTCCAAGAACAAAATGCGCGGACGATGCAAGAGCGAGGCGGCCAGCGCCAGACGTTGCCGCCAGCCGACCGGAAGCGACCCGGAAACACGGTCAATAAATTCAGAGAGTGAGAGCCGCTCAGACAATTCGGCGATCCGGTCGGCAACTGTTCGTCGATCGAGATTGTAGGCGGCGCCGTAGAATTCAAGATTCTGTCGGCCGGACAGATCAGGGTAGAGCGAAAATTTCTGCGGCATATAGCCGATATTTCGCTTGATCAGTTCCGACTGGGTGAGGACATCGTATCCGGCGACATGTCCGCCGCCCGAGGTGGGCAGAAGCAGGCCGCAGAGCATTCGTATCGCGGTGGTTTTGCCGGCGCCGTTGGCGCCCAGAAATCCGAAGATCTCTCCTTCGTACACCTCAAGCGAAATATTATCCACCGCCGTGAACTTTCCGAATCGGCGGGTCAGATTGTCAAGATCAACCACCACCCGCTCGTTCATACCATCGTCTCCATAAGCTGGATGAAGCGGTCCTCAAGCGAAGCTTGTGTCTGACTTAGCATGCTTCGTTCAATTCCAAGGGGCTCAAGAGAAGTAGTGTATTGATCGATAGTCGACTGCCGACCTATATATACGTGTAGCGCCGATCCAAACCGTCGGGCTTTGAGGCCCTCGAGCGTGTTTAGTTTGTCGACTAACTCCGTGGTTGGCTCGCGATCCAAAAACCAAACTTGACCGTCGAATTGCGCCGCCAACTCATCCGGCGTGCCGGTGGACAAGTGCTGTCCGGCAAAAATGAACGCGGCGCGGTCGGCGCGGGCGACTTCGTCCATGTAGGGAGTTGAGACGAGAATCGTCGTCCCTTGTGATTTGAGTTGCAGGAGGATCTCCCAGAACTGACGGCGCGAAAGGGGATCGACACCGGTGGTGGGTTCGTCCAGTATCAGAAGATCAGGGTCGTGCATCAGGGCACACGAAAGTGCGAGTTTCTGTTTCATGCCGCCCGAGAGGGCGCCGGCGCGGCGATCAGCGAACGGGCCGAGGCTGGAAAAGCCATACAGGTAATCGCGCTTGGCGCGATATGCTTTGCCGGTGACACCGTAGAGTCCGCCTGCGAATATCAAATTCTCTTCTACCGACAAATCCTGGTAGAGCGAGAATTGCTGGGGCATGTAGCCGAGTAAAGACTTGAATCTGTCAAAATCTTGCTCGGGATGAGTTCCGTCGATAATGACCTCCCCCGAGTCGGCGTCGATCAACCGGCAGACTATGCGCAGGGCGGTTGTTTTACCTGCGCCATCCGGTCCGACCAGCGCGAAAATCTGTCCGCGCTCGACTTCAAGTGAGAAATCGCGCAGAGCCGAAACTTTGCCGTAGAATTTGGTGAGCCCCTTAAGTGCCAGATAACTCATTTTGTCTTTATGGTCGCGAATACCGGCTGGCCGATTTTGAGGGCGTTGCCCGAGTTGGGAATCGACACCTTGACGGCATATACGAGATCGGAGCGCGATTGCTTGGTTTGCACGTTTTTCGGAACAAACTCTGATTCGGACGAAGTCCAAATTACTACCGCGGGAAATTCCGCGCCGCCGGTTTCAGTGGAGACCGAGGCGGCATCGCCAAGCTTAACATTGGTGAACTCGTCAGCCGGGAGATAGATCTTCACGTATACGGTATCAAGCCGTGCGATTTTCAAAAGAGCTTTTCCGGGGGAGACCAGCTCACCAGCGTCGACATAGGTTTCAGTTATGATCCCAGTCAACGGAGAGAGCGGTGCGCAATCCTGGATTTGGCGATTGAGCAGAGCGATGTCGGCGTCGGTTTTTGCAAGTTGCGCTGAAGTGGCGACCACATTCGCTTCGGCGGTTTTGCGGGCGATAGTCGCCTGTTCGGTTTCATACGCAAGTTGGTCGAGTTGCTTTTGGGTGGCCGATCCGGACTTGATAAGTCGGTCGACTCTATCCCGTTCGGAAATGGCAAACTTTTCGGCAGTGCGGGCCTTTTCCACCGCCAGACGTGCTGTCGAAAGTGTGGCCGAGATAACCTCGCGTGCGGCGTAGAGCGAATTGAGTTGCAATTCGAGTTTGCTTTTGTCAGCGATCAAGAGGGTATCGTCCCGGTTCACCGTCTGACCTTCGCTGACCAGCCGCCGCTCAACCCGGCCGGAGACTTCAGCCGAGATGATTGATTCGTCGGCTTCGATGAATCCGGAACTTCCGGCGGAATCCTGTTTGCCGTTACACCCCACCAGAACGGCAAGCGTGGCGCCAGATAAAAGCACTACGAACATATTTCGCATATCAAAATCCTTCCTGCAATTTTGGTGAACCGGCGCAATAGTACCACCAGGCCATCGCCAGCCAGTAGTCGGAGAGACTGGCGGCCAGCGACGACTGCGCCGAGGTCAGACTTGTTTCGATATCCAAGAGTCGATTGGATGACAGGTCGCCGTTTTGGTGGCGCTCTTGGGCCAGACGAAACTGATCGCCGGCAATTTGAAATTCTGTGCGGGCGATTTCGTACCGGTCACGGGCCAGCGACAGTTGCTCGCCGGCCAGGCGAACCTCGCGGTCAAGTTGTTCTGCTACTCGACTCCGCTCCGACTGAGCGGAGCGTAGTTCGTATTGGGATGTTTTATTTTTCGATTGTGCGCGGCCGCCGAGATTGAATGTCCAATTAAGGTTCGCGCCGGCCGACAAGTAATCTCGCCACGTTTTGTTGAATACGTCGCCGTTGGGTTTGCCGTACGAATAGCCGCCGTAGGCGGAAACACTCGGCAGAAAATCGGCGATGGTCAGATGCACTTTGGCGCGGGCGATCGATTCGGCGGCGGCCGAGGCGCGAATCTCTGACTTGCTATCAAGCGACAATGCGGCGCCTGCCACGGTATCCGGTGGTACTGGAATTTCCGTGGCCGGGTTAATAGACTGCCGTGGTTCAGCGCCGATCAAAATTGCCATGCGGATTTCGGCTGTGCGAAGATGATTACTCGCCTGTTTGACACCCAGTTGCGCTCGTGTGAGCGCCAGCCGGGCGTCATTAAGATCAACCGAGTCGGCAACTCCGGCCGAAACAAGGGACTGAACATCGCGGTTGATTATCTCGGCCCTTTTGTGCGAGGCCTCGGCCACTTTAGCTAATTGTTCAGCGCGGGTGAGTCCGAGGTATTCGGACCAGACGGTATAAGCTATCCTGTCGGAATCTCCTTTGGCCAGCGCCGATTGGAGTTCTTGCGAGG
>JBGAWZ010000176.1:0-4836 GCA_044227335.1 Candidatus Zixiibacteriota bacterium
AGGTTCCGCCCCGCCGGAACGCCATCGTGTCGGCGAACTCTTCGAGCACGCGCATAAGTGTCTCAAAGTCGGGAGTGACAAATAGCTGGGGCTGTTGCGTTGTAATATCGAATGCGTAGTTGGCGGCGTCGATGGTGTACGGAATCTTTTTGACGTCGTCTTCAAGGCACGACACCGCCTCGCCGATCGAAGATAGCAATCCCGCTCCGTAGATTTTCGGCATGCTCATCTCGCCGATCAGGCCATATTCGACAGTCCACCAGTGCAGACGCGAAAGTCGCGCCATCTCCGATGGCTCGCCCAGATTTGCCTGCCGTTCAAGCACCAGTTTTTCGGCCACGTCGATTTCGCTCTGCGGCGTTTCGGGAGCTTCCTTCAGAATCGACAGACGACGAATCGCTTCGTACAGCTCAAAGTCTTTGCGCGAAGACATCGCCTTGGTGCCGATCTCGCCGAAGCGTTGTAGATAAGCCGCATACGGACCGTCGACAATGATCGGCGCATGCCCCGCCGCCTCATGTACAATATCCGGCGCCGGTGTATATTCAATATGATTGATCTGCCGCATATCACAGGCGATCACAAGCACTTTGTACGCCTGGTATTCCATGAATGCGGCCGGCGGAATGAATCCGTCGACCGCCACACACCCCCAGCCGATCTTGCCAAGGATATTGTTCATATCTTCGATGCGCGGAATCGCCTCGATGTTTATCCCCGTGCTCAACAGACCCTGAAAATAGACCCGGTGCGCATTGACTTTGAGAATGCGAATCGCCTGCCGCATGACATACCGCCAGACCGCGTGATCGATCGGCGTGTACCGCTCCCAGTCCTGAATGACAATGAACTGTTTGAGATGATTGGGGAGCTTTGCCAATTGGGGGTACCGGTTGATATCGAAACCGGTTAACATGGCCGAGGCGGTGGTCATTGGTCCTGACTCCTTGTGGCGCGCGATATTGGCATTCAGACGGTCTGTTTACCCCAGCTCAAGGCGGGCAAACTGGCTGTCGTGGTCTTAATAGACCAAATATATCTCCGTGGCAGAAGATCGGCAAGCCGAAACCAAGCGACCCAGGCAGGCGTTAATACTAATATGATGACGTCTAAAAGCGGACTCGGCCGGTCTTCAAACCCGGACAATCCCCTTGCCCGTACGGCGCTACCGGAGTATGTTTGGGCGGGCAACGCTGGTGCGGGCCCGTAGATTTCACGAAGGAGAACGCATGGATAATCCAATCGGGATTCGCAAATATGACTATGTAGAGTTTTATGTCGGCTCGGCCAAACCGTTTGCCTGGTGGTTGGCCAAAGCACTTGGCCTTCAGTTTACTGGCTATTGCGGCCCGGAAACCGGTGTACGCGACCGCATGTCATTCTACATGACCAAAAACGACATCAAATTTGTCGTCACCTCCGGCTTGCAACCGTCATCGTACGATGTTTGGAGCTTTGTGAACAAACATGGCGACGGTGTCAAGCGGTGGGCGGTGGAAGTCGATGATGTCACCGAGGCATTCAATTACGCCGGCAAGCACGGAGCGGTAATGGTTCGCCGGCCGGAAAAGGTCGAGAATCATCACGGGTATGTCGAAGAGGCGGCGATCCGCCTGTATGATGACACCGAACTGGTATATATCAACCGCGACCATTATAAGCATATTTTCCGCCCGAATTTCTGCGAGCCGATTCACAAATTTGAAATCGAATCGCACGAGACCGGCCTGATGTGGGTTGACCATATCGTGGGCAATGTTCGCGAAAACGAGATGAATCTTTGGGCTGAGTATTTCAATCAGACCATGGGCTTTGAGACGTTCGTCGATTTCAAAGCCGGTGATATCGGCACCAAATATTCGGCCCTTTTGTCAAAAGTTGTCCGGAGCAAGAATAGCGCGATCCGCAACCCGATCAATGAACCGTTTGCCGGCCTGAAGAAGTCGCAGATCGAGGAGTTTATCGAGCAGTACGGCGGCTCGGGCGTTCAGCATATTGCCATTGCTACGGAGGATATCGTCTCCACAATTGCCGCCCTGCGCAAGAACGGTATGGAGTTCTTGTCCGTTCCGGATACCTATTATGACCGGATGCGGAGCCGACCGGACTTGAAGCTCACTGAGAATCTGGACGATCTCCAACGGCTCGGCATACTCTACGACAACGAAGCCGACGGGTACTTGCTCCAGTTATTTACCAAGCCGGTCTGTGACCGCCCAACCTTTTTCTTTGAAATTATCCAGCGGCGCGGCAACAGCCAGGGATTTGGCAAAGGGAATTTCCAGGCGCTCTTTGAATCGATCGAATTGGATCAGAAACTGCGCGGAAATCTTGATCGCGACCCGAGTGTGGTCATGCCGCCCTGCTGATACTGGCGCCTGAGACAAAGCGAAAACCGGAAGGAACCCTTACCATGCCTTTTTATCATAAACTCGGCGATATCCCCAGAGTAAAGCACACCACGCACTACAAGAAAGACGGCAAGTCGCTGTATCGCGAAGAGCTGTTTTCAAGCAAGGGATTTTCGGGTATCTACTCCAACAAATACTATACCCACATGCCGACCAGTGTGAAATCGATTCGCGAGATCAAACCGTTCGGCGACGACGCCTGGCCGGATGCCCCGGTGCTGTATTACCACTTCTTCACTGACAAAAAGAGCACGCCGGGTGACTTTATCGGCTCGCGGAACACATTCCTGAAAAATAATCAGTGCCGGCTCTCCACCGCGCATCCAAACAAAGATACCGACCGGTTTTTCCGCAACGCCTTTCATGCCGAACTGGTTTTTGTGCATCGAGGCACAGGGAAATTTGTGAGTGAGTACGGCGTGATCCCGTTTGAACCGGGCGATCAGATCATTATCCCACGCGCGGTGACCTATCAATTCAAATTCGACAATTACACCGACAATAAGTTGTTCATTATCGAAGCGACCACTGCCTTTGAAATCCCCCGCGAATTTCGCAATGATTATGGGCAGATGCTCGAAGACGCCCCCTACTGCGAACGGGATTTCAAAGTGCCCGAGTTTGCGACGGCTATCGATCAGGCCGGCGATTTTACGGTTGTGTTGAAAGCCGGCGACCGGTATTTCGAACATGTTCTGCCGTACCATCCGTTCAATGTGGTCGGGTGGGACGGATTTCTCTATCCGTTCGCGTTCAATATCAAGAGTTATCACCCGAAAGTCGGACGGATACACCTTCCGCCACCAGTTCATTTGGCCTTCCGTACCGGGCACTTTATCGTCTGCAACTTTGTCCCGCGGCTGTTTGATTTTTATCCGTCGGCTATTCCCGCTCCGTATTTCCACTCGAACATTGACAGCGACGAGGTACTGTACTATGTCGACGGCGAGTTTATGTCGCGCAAAGGGGTTGTGTCCGGCTCGATCACGTTGCACCCGGGAGGCATGCCCCATGGCCCCCAACCGGGTAAATACGAGGCCTCGGTCGGCGCCACTGAGACAAGAGAGTATGCCCTTATGATCGATACCTTTGAGCCACTCAAGCCGACTATCAATGTGAAAGAGACAATCGACGCCGACTATGCCAAGTCGTGGCTCGGAGGAGATTGATCGCGAATACGTTGACAAACCACCAGTATCCGGACCCGCCTAGCCGACCTCTTGTCGGATCATTTCAATTGTGCTATCTTCGGGGCACGGAAATAACATGATTAAGATACCCAAGCATATCGAAGAACTCCGGCCGTATATCGCCGGAAAGATGATCGAAGAATTCGCCCGCGAACGAGGGCTCAGCCGTATTGTTAAACTTGCGTCCAACGAAAACCCGCTGGGGCCATCGCCGAAAGCTATTTCAGCAGTCAAAGAATCGCTGGATAAGTCGTTTCGATATGTCGACCCGGGCGCGTACGATTTGGTTCGTGCCATAGGCGCCAAGTACGGCAAACCAGCCTCGCAGATTGTTTGCGGCGCGGGAACCGATGCACTTCTCTCATATATAGTTAAAGCGTTCACCGAAGAGGGGGACGAAGTCCTGACCGCCGAAGGGACCTTTATCGGCATATATGTCAGCGTGCGGAAGCAGAACCGAAAACTGGTTCAGGTGCCACTCCAAAATTATGGATTCGATCTGGAGGCGATTGCCGCAGGCATAACGCCGAAAACCAGAATTATCTATCTGGCCAATCCAAACAACCCGACCGGGACCATGTTTACCGCGCGGCAGTTTGAGACTTTCATGTTGGCTGTACCGTCCACCGTGCTTGTGGTTCTCGACGAAGCGTACTTTTCGTACGCGCAGTCCCTGCCGGGGTATCCGAACGGACTGAATTATGACTTTGACAACCTGATCGTAACCCGGACTTTTTCCAAAGACTACGGTCTAGCCGGACTCCGCATCGGGTTTGCTATCGCGCACGAATATCTGATCAAGTGCATTTACAAAGTTCGCCCCGCCTTTGAGCCCAGTATGCCGGCGCAGGTGGGGGCTACGGCCGCGTTGGGTGATGACGATTTCTTGCACAAGACCATTGAGTTGAACCGTCGGATGCTTGAGAAAATGATCAAGACATTTGACCGTTTGGGTATTGATTACGTGCCAACCGCCGCCAACTTTGTTCTGCTCTTATTTCCAAGCGGGCAACTGGCCGAGGAGTTCAATGCCGGTTGTCTTGATCAGGGGCTGATTATCCGCCATGTCGCCGGGTTCGGTATTCCCAACGGAATACGGATCAACACTGGTACCGAGGATGAAACCGCCTTTGCCCTTGAAGTGATCGAAAAAGTCTGGACACGACTGGCCGTGCTGGCCACGCCTCAAACGGCTAAATCGTAACATATGAAATTCGTCTCGTTCGGCACAGTCT
>JBGAWZ010000177.1:0-4825 GCA_044227335.1 Candidatus Zixiibacteriota bacterium
GATCAGTTTTTGACCTTGGAGTAACTCTTCGACCTGGGCGGTGTCGTGGGCGGTGACGACGCCGTCGCGGAACCGTCCGTTAGCGGCGACCGCGCGATACTTAAACTGTACCGGCATGGGTCGACACTCCGTGGACGACCTCTTCGAGGAAATCATCCTGCGAATTGGTGGTCTCGGTCAGCAGTTCTTCAAGGCAGATCTGTCCGGACCTTACACTGGCAAGCCCTGACTGATAAAGTTGTATGTATCCGCCACGCGCGGCCGCTTCGCGAATTGTCCGGGGCGAGGCATTCTTGATGACCAACTCGGCAATCGAGGGCGTGATTTCGATCAACTCAAATATGCCGGTGAGTCCGGCAAGCCCGGAGTCTTTACAGTTCTTACATCCAGCGCCCTTTTTGAAGTCAATGTCTTTGGCCTCACCAAGAAGGCCGGCGCGGTTCAGCGTGATCTCCGACGGAACATAACTCTGAAGGCAGTGCTTGCAATTGAGACGAACAAGACGCTGGGCGAGCACGCCTTTGAGTGCGGCGGCGAGCAAATATGGTTCGATGCCCATGTCGGTGAGACGTGTGATCGCCTGAGGGGCGTCGTTGGTGTGGGTCGTTGAAAAGACCAGGTGACCAGTCAGCGCCGAGCGAACGGCGATTTGCGCGGTTTCGGTGTCGCGTATTTCACCGATCATGATGACATCGGGGTTTTGGCGCAAGATAGAGCGGAGCGAAGATGGGAAAGTAAGTCCCGCTTTTTCGTTGATCTGAATCTGGTTGATGAGCGGCAACGAATACTCGACCGGGTCTTCGACAGTGAT
The DNA here is from genome assembly GCA_044227335.1 of Candidatus Zixiibacteriota bacterium. GTDB lineage: Bacteria > Zixibacteria > MSB-5A5 > GN15 > FEB-12 > JACRAV01. Next base: position 812 of record JBGAWZ010000177.1, read on the forward strand.
AATGTTTTTGTCGATCGAGTTTATTTCCTGAAGTGTTGTATACAGGGTCGAGGTTTTTCCGCTGGAAGTAGGGCCGGTAATCAGTATGAGCCCTTCAGGTTTGCGGATGAGCGATTGCCACTTGTCGGCCATCTTTGTTCCGAAACCGAGCTGAGAAAAGGTCAGTCGGAGGTTGCGGCGATCCAGAATACGAATGACGATTTTTTCGCCATGAATGGTCGGCAAAGTCGAAATTCGGAGATCGATCGGGTTGCCGTCGATTTCCATCATGAAGCGACCGTCTTGAGGAAGGCGCCTCTCGGATACATCCAGATCGGCGGCGATCTTGATGCGCGAGATGACTTCGTTTTGCATCGATTTCGGCGGCGATCCCTCTTCGCGCATGGCGCCGCTGATGCGGTATCTGATGCGCAAAGTGTTTTCGTCCGGTTCGATGTGGATATCGCTAGCGCGGTCGCGCACAGCGTGGGAGATGATCAGATTGACAAACTTGACAATGGGCGACTCTGCTTCGATTGTCTCGGACGGGCCGGCGGCGTCGGGCTTGGCGGCGAGGGGAGACTCGCGACGGGAGCCCATGATTTGGTTGAGCGAATCGGCGACAGAGTAGTATTGGTCGATGGCTTTCTTGATTTCGGTGGTGGTCGAGACCGCACGACGGATTTCGGCGCGAGTGGCGTATTTGATTTCCTCAAGCGCAATGATATTGAGCGGATCGCTCATCGCCAGGGTGATCGAATTGCCGATGGCAAAGACGGGGATGACCGTATAGCGGCGCGCTATATCGACCGTGATGCGGCGGATGATCTCGGGGTCAATGACAATCTGATCGAGGGTGATTCGAGGGATATCGAGGCGTTCGGCGATCACCTCGACCAATTGTTCTTCTGATACCAGCCCCTGATCAACGACAACGGCGCCGAGGCGCTTGCCGGTTTCGGCCTGCACCTTGAGCGCTCCCTGCAGCTGGGCGGGAGTGATGAGTTTCTGTTCGACGAGCAGGTCGCCGATTTTTTTGCGCGCGGTAGCCATAGTTATTTGTGACAACGAAGTCGCCGACTGCATATATTGTCGGCTGTGGTCGGCTACTCCTTAGGATGGTTCGGCCAATGGTCGGAAGTCACGAGGAGTGTGTTTCAGATTGGAACGACAACGTAGCCGTTGGTATAAGGCCATGCACGCCGTTGTGCTGTCAATGGTGTTGTTTTTATCCAGTGGCGTTACACGGGGGAGCACAGTCGATTCGACCCAGCAAGCGGACGATACGTTATCGGTCTACGAGGGGCGGGCTATCGATACCATTTCGATCGAACCACGGAATATCTACGATCAAAACGAGCCGGAGTATCGACGGCAAATATTCCGCCTGGCAAATGCACTTCACATCGTTACTCGCAAGAAGATCGTCAGGCAGGAAGTGCTGTTTCGGGTAGGGGACCAATATTCGACCCGTCTGGCGGAAGAAGTCGGTCGTAACTTACGTTCAAGTCATGCCTTGAACGACGCATGGGTTGCGCCCGAACAACTGCCGGATGGTCGGTTACTGGTGCGGGTTATTACAGTCGATCGGTGGAGTTTAGTGGGCGGCGTTCAAGTCCGGCGGGACGGTAATCAAACCAATTATCAGTTCGGATTTGAGGAGCGAAATCTGCTCGGATATCATCAGCTTTTGCACTTCGACTATTTCGTTCAGGAAGAGGAAGACAATTATGTCACCGGACGGTTTGCCGACCGTCGGCTCTGGGGATATCCAGTGTCGCTGGAATTGAGTTATTCCGGCAATCCGGTCGGTTCATCGACTTCGACATTTCTGAGTCACCCGTACTATGATCTTTCTCAACACTGGACTTACCGTTTTCACCACGCCTTCACCGGTGGTCGATCCGATTACTACTTTGACACGGTACGAGTGGCGTCGACAAATCTCAATGGCGACTTTATTGGTGTATCGGGAGAGTATCGCTGGGGACCGGCGTCGCGAAAGTTCGCACTTGGCGCGGAATATCAATATGTCTACATGACCTATTACGACGATCTGATCCTGCAACCGCATTTGGAAGATTCGATAACACTTCCGGAGGATTCGACTTACCACAAGGTGGGAGGCATCTTTGAATTTTCGAGCTTAAAATTCGTGCGGGCGCGAAGGCTTAACGGGATGTCGTATTTGGAAGATTTGACGCTTGGATTGTCTGCCCGGTTCGATTTCGCCCGTGCCTATGGACCGCGATTTAGAGAGTACGCCTTTGATGATCTTCAACTGTCGGCGGAGTATGCCGCCAAGGCGGGGGGATCGGTTGTGCAGGCCGCGTACGCGCGACGGTATGTACTTCGCGAGACGGCCAAACTCCGGCAGGGGGATCAGTTCGTGGTTAAATACTACAACAACAACCTGCCGTTTGTGACGCTCGCCCTGCGGTCATCGTACAATTCAATTGCCATGTCCGATGGAAGTAACCAGTTGTATCTTGGAGGAACTAACGGACTTCGCGGTTATGACAAGTACTTTCGCACCGGGGATCGTCTGCATGTGGTCAATACGGAATTGCGCTTTTACCCGCAGATCGAATTACTGTCTGTAATCATTGGGGGGGCGGTGTTTGCCGACTTTGGCCGCACCTGGAAGCATGGCGAGTCGCTCAAGTTATTAAATGGGTATCACCGCTCGATCGGTGCCGGACTCAGGTTTTCGCTTGAGAAAATTTCGCGCGGAGAGATGATCAGGTTTGACGTAGCTCATAGTCAGGACGGCAGTTGGCAGATTTCGGCGGATTCGCATCAGTATTTCTAATTCAAGCCCGCCTGAATTGTTCTTGACAACTCTTTGCCAAGCAATATATTAGCTAAGTACTTCACGGGTATGCTTTTGGGCATTACTCCATCGGCAGAAACCAGCGATGATAGGATTGACACGCACGTTATGAGAAATCTGCAACGGCCGATGTTCAATAGACAAATGATAGAATCTGAGATCAAATCAGGACACGGGGTCGCGTGGAGAACGCTGGGCTCTCTATTTACGATTCTAAGTTGCTTGTTTTTGGTGGAAACGACAGTATCCGCCAGAATGCTGGCGGCGTCCGACGATCCCATCACCAAGATTGAAGCTGACTACTCTGCCGGGACAATTTCGCTCGATCAGCGGGCGATATTTATCGCCACCGCAATTCGGAAACCGGAATCCCTTCCAGTCAAGTACGCTCTCGAAAAGGGCGTCGATGATAAGGTGGTCTTGCCCGGAAGAGGAGCAACGCTGGCGCTTCTGCAGATAAAGAAAGATTGGGATAAATTACAGACGAGCACACAAAACGCGGTGGCTCAAGTGCTGACTCGTTGGTCGACTGCTTTTACCTTCGACACGCCGAGCGGATTCTTCAAGGTGCATTGGGATACTACCGGCGTTCATGCTGTGCCCAAAGCCGACGTGAGTGGAAATGGGATACCGGACTATGTCGACAAGTCTGTTGCGTACCTGGATTCGACCTATACAAAAAACATTGCGCTCGGGTATCTCCTCCCTCCCTCGGATGGTGCGGTCGGAGGGGACGGCAGGTATGACGTGTATTTTGAAAATATGCCGTACTATGGCTACGCCCAGCCGGAAGCCAATGGCCCGGCCCCGTGGAACGATGCGACAAGCTATTTGGTATTGCACAATGACTTCATTGGATTTCCGCCGAATTCCGATCCGGAAGGAGACATCTTCGGCGCGATGAAAGTGACGATCGCCCACGAGTTCCATCACAGCGTGCAGTTTGGCTATGACTACACGGAGTACGGCTGGTATATGGAGCTTGATGCCACCCATACCGAAGATGTTATCTGCCCGCTCACTCATGACAATTTCAATTACCTGAGTTCTTACTTTTCAGTACCGGCGCTGACTCTTATGGACGAGTCGGGCCTGCACATGTACGGCTCGTACATCTGGGGAAAATATCTGGAGCAGAAATTTGATCTAAGTCTTTCCCGTGCGGTGTGGGAGGGGGCCCGGTATGGTGCGACTGTCTTCAC
>JBGAWZ010000178.1:0-4793 GCA_044227335.1 Candidatus Zixiibacteriota bacterium
AGTATCGGGCGGCGGTCGATCATGCGCGGACTTCGCAACAACTTTCCGATCAGCGCTTGCGCGAATCGACCTCGTGGATGATGGCTTCGACTCGCGCCTATCGCAATCCCGATCCGATGATGATTTTTGTGTCGGGGCTGGCATTTGATGTTGGTCGGTGGTCGGAGATCAGCACCCGAAACGGTGTGCGGCTACGGCACTCGCTTTATTCCGATGAGCCAATTTATGCTGTCTTTCGATTTGTCGATTTCACGTTGATAGTGGTTGTGGTGATGTCGCTCTTTGCGCTTTTGTTTACGTATGACGCAATTTCGGGAGAGCGTGAAAACGGAACACTGAAGCTGGTGTTTTCTCATCCCGTACAGCGGGCGAAATATGTGCTGGCAAAAGCTACCGGCGCATGGCTGGGACTCGTGGCGGCATTGGCGATACCCACTACCCTTGCGATGTTACTCGTGGTAGTCTATGGAGTACCGTTTGCGCCGATTGATTGGGCACGGCTTTTGTTACTACTTGGGTTTTCTGCGCTCTTCTGCGGATGTTTTGTGATGATCGGTCTATTGATATCATCGCTCACACGGAGTTCCTCGTTGTCATTTCTGGTAGGACTGATGGTCTGGGTAGGATTAACACTCATTATTCCGCGCCTCGGTGTCGCGGCGGCGGGGCAGATGACCACAGTGCCGACTGTGGCGGAATTGCAGGGACAGCGAGAAGCGTTTGCACGCGACAAATGGGATGCATTTACACAGGAAGGGATGTCGCGCTGGAACGGGAGTACCGATTCGCTGGGCGAAGAGGCGCTCTTGGCGCGAATTCAATATGAAGATTCGCTGAGGCGGCAGGTGGAAAAAGACATCAGCAACTATGAATCGCAGATATACGCCGACCTTCGGCGCCAGAGTGAACGGCGCGAACGACTGGCGCTGACATTGGCGCGATTTTCACCGGTGTCGGCCTTTCAGCTTGGCGCGATGTCGCTGGCCGGAACTGATTTGGCGCTGAAATCGCGTTTCGAGGATGCCATGGATTCGTATCGTGGGCAGTTCTCATCATTCGTCGACGAACAACAGGCGGCGAATCCGGGGGCCGGAAGTATGCGGATCGAGATGAATTCTGAGACAGGCATGAAAATCGATAACCCACGGGATGCCGGCGCGCTGGATGTAAGCAGTATTCCTAAATACACGCCACCGTTGTATTCGATCAGCTCCGCCGGCGGTTCGCTGGCAATTGATTTCGCCGTGATGGCACTGGCACTACTTGGCTGTCTTATGGGATCGGTGGTTGCGTTCAACCGATACGACGTGCGATTGTAACATTTCCAACACGGTTTATTACAGAAAACGGCCGATGGCATTGTGAGCCATCGGCCGCTTTCGTTAACAGGATGTAATTTTGAGTTACTTCATCTTTGTAGCGTCGCGCGGTGCGGGTGTCGCCAGAAGATTTAACGGAAGTGTTGTCGACGAACTCACGCCGGCCGGTTGTCCTGAGATTGCCGCGGGCGGATCGCCCATCGTCCAGTTAGCCGGGTTGGTTGGATCGCCGCTTTTGTACGTCATCCGCCAGTAGACTTCGAGCGGATAATACCCCGACCAGTCGGCCGTCCAGTAGTCGACATAGGCGGCGATGTCCCAGACTTTGGTCGATGATTGCGTGACTTCCATTTGCAGAGGGGAGAGGTACAGCACCCAACCTTCGGTCATGCCGAAGTTGTCATAGGCGAATTGAAAGACCTGCGGATCGGTCAGCGCCTGCATCGCCGCGACAGCGGTAGTAGCAGTGGGCGCGAAGTTGGTCACCGTAACTGTGACGGTGTCGTAGTGATTGACAATCTTGGTGACGGTGTCATGCACGACAACGTTGATATGCACCGTATCGGTTCGGTGAACGGTATCGACATCGTGGATGATCATCGTGTCGATGCCTGAAACGGTGTCGATAAGGTAGACGGTATCGGCGGGCAGTTCAATGTACTTGGTGTCGTGGACGATCTCAGTGGAGGTGACAGTCCGCTCTTTGTCACAACCAGTCACGCCGACGACAAGAGCGAGAACTGCCAGCGCCCCGGCAAATCCCATCAGTTTTCTCATACTACTCATCTCCTAAAGGGGAATTCTTCTATTTGAGACGGGGTAGTGCAAGAAATGGGCCAAGTACGAGCTACTCGCATGTGCCAATGTATGGTGCACCGCGACAACGAGTTGTCAATGCTGATATGTAGTCGGTCAAGGTCCGTTTGGCTTCAGAGATCGCACTTTTCTGCGAGGCGACTACATGTTCAAATATTGCACACATATTCCATCAGTGAGCGCGAGTTGGGAGAATTATCAGAGTTTGCTCGGCCAACTGAAGACGCGCCTGAAGAGCGAAAGCAGTCTCGTTGTGGAGAAGGCGCTCGTACCACGTTGCCTTCTTGAATACCAACTGACCGGCAAAGAAAGTAGGTCGCGGTAATTCACGCACGAGAGCCAAGCATTGTTTTTCCAGTGCCTCCACCGGATCGGTTGCAGTCTCTACCCGTTTTTGGGCGGGCACACCGAGTGACTCGGCGAGAGTAACATATCTGGTCAAATCGGAGGTCGTTTGCTCCTCAAGCTGATCAAGCGAATCACGAACTCTGAACAGGTCCGAATCGACTACCGCCACCGAAACAAAAACAACATTCTTGCACCGTTCCGGGAATTTACTCAACGCGGCGAGAAGAGTATGAATTCCCAGTCCGCTGTATCCGCCGACCAGAATGATGCCGGTCGGCAAAGATCGATCAAAATCAGGCAATTCGAACGGAGGTTGTTTGGGCAGGTCGGTGAGCGACTCATACAGGGAATCCAGTCGCAACCGCCAGTTGCGATAGTGCCTTCGAATGAGAAAGCAGAGCGCCAGTACTGAAGCTGTGGCAACGAGCGTGATCCAACCCCCCTGTCCGAATTTCTCAATGACGATAATGGTGAGAATGGTGAGGCACATGGTCAGGCCGATCAGGTGAATGAGTATTTTCCGGCTCCACTTCGGGTTTTGCTTCCGGCTCCGGAACCAAAACCTCGACATCCCAAGTTCGGTAAGGGAAAAAGTTATAAAAACATTGATGCTATACATGATGACCAGAGCGCGGACGTCACCCCCCGTGTACAACAGTGCGGCAAGTGCGGCGCCACCCATCAGTGCAATTCCATTCTGAGTGGTGAGTCGCTCTGAAAGCGATGCAAACCGCCGGGGCACCCAGCCGTCGATTGCCATGTTTGCCAGAATGCGGGGACCATCGACAAATCCTGCCTGAGCGGCGACGACTAATAGTGCGCCTTCTGAAATCAGAGTCAGCAACACAAACAGCCCGCCCAAGGGAACAACCTCTACAAAACTCTCGGCGAGCACGGCGTTCATGGTCTTGCCGTCCACAGGCGCGATCTTCCAAAGCAAGTAACAGAGGATCAGACCGGAAGCGGTGAACGCTAGAGAGGCGGCCATGTACACCATGGTGCGCTTGCCGGTGCGGACTTTCGGCTCGCGCATGATGCCAAGTCCGTTGGAGACCGCCTCAATCCCGGTGTAAGTTCCACCTCCCAGTGAGTATGAATGGATAAACAAGAGAATCAAGCCACTGAATCCGAGTACAGAGAGACCCGACGAGAATCCGTGGCTCACACTTTGAGTAAGGGCAGGAAACGAGTTGGCGTGGACTGCGATCCCTCCGATTATGAGCACCGCGTGGGTAGCGAGGAATAAAAGGAATATCGGCATGAGTGTCAGAATCGATTCACGGACACCTCGCATATTTAGAATAGTCATGCCAAGAATCAGCACGATTTCTATCGGCAACTTGAGATACATGAAGTGGCCGGGGACGAAGCTGAAAAGCGCATCACCAGCGGCCGCGATAGAAACGGTAATTGTCAGGACGTAGTCGACCAACAAAGCCGCTCCGGAAACGGCTCCGGCGTTTTCTCCCAAGAGAGCGGTAGCAACTACATATCCACCTCCCCCTTGAGGAAAGTGTTCGATGACTCGGCTGTATGCAATGGCGATAGTAGTCACCGTCAAGGTCATCGCGACGGCCAGAGCTACCGCCAGATACGTATGTTCGCCGAGCGTTCGAAATGCTTCTTCGGGGCCGTAACAGGACGAAGAAATGCCGTCAGCTCCCAGGCCAACCCAGGCCAGAAATGCAACGACCGACATTTTGTGAAAGACGCTTCGGTCTTTCGGGTCCCTAGGTGATCCAAAAAGAAAATGGCGGATGCGTGCGACCAGTGTGTCGCGCCCAACTGAATCAGGCTCCGGGATTTTTCCCGGTGCAGGGGAGTGATTCACAGCGAACCTCCTCGGATAAAGCGGTTGTGAAGAGAATTGCTCCTCACGTTTTGGGGAGGTTCTCTCCTTCGACGCCTATGAGGTTAGCTGACGGGCTCGGGCCGAAAGAGTTGCCCTACACCTTGCGGTGATGCGCCCCGGGATTTGGGTCCCCCACTCTCCCGCCATTTGCGGAAGACTCGGCGTAATTGGGGCGAAAACGTATATTAGAGCGGTCGAGTTGTCAATGTTTTTTCACTCTCACCCGCCGCCGTTCGCAAGTATCTGCGGTAGTACGAGTTGGATGAACCGGGAGTGACGGCGGAGACCGTGATAGTACACGGGAGCGTTACTTGCGCTCATTTCGGAGTCAACGTAAATCGAATGGTGAGGATGCCGGGGACATCACCCTGATGACCGGGATAGTGCGCCTTTAGATTGTGCTCACCGACAATCTTGCTGGACGCAGGGTCGATGTTGCCTTCAAGATACAGATTCAT
>JBGAWZ010000179.1:0-4783 GCA_044227335.1 Candidatus Zixiibacteriota bacterium
AAAGGCAGCCCCGACGAAGGAATCGGCATCGGCAACACCCGCGCCCGTCTTGAGCGCTCGTTTGCCGGACGATACTCACTCAAAATTGAGTCGCAATCCAATGGTCCTACTTGCGTGCGCATTGTCATCCCATCAGATGCCTGTCCGGAGTGAGTTGCATGGCGGAGTCCAGGTCCAAGATTCGGGTGCTCATCGTCGACGACGAACCGCTGGCGAGAGAGGGCGTACGGCTCCTGCTATCCAAGGACAGTGACTTCGAAATCGTCGGTGAGTCGGCCAATGCCGCTACCGCACTGACTGCTGTTAATAAACTTCATCCAGACTTGCTCTTTTTGGATGTCAGCATGCCGGGAAAGAATGGATTTGATCTTCTGAAAGATATCCCGCAGGCGGTCATGCCAATGGTCATTTTTGTAACGGCCCACGACAAGTATGCCATACCTGCATTTGAAGTACATGCATTGGACTATCTGCTTAAGCCGATAATTGAATCGCGGTTCATGGCCACCCTGCGGCGAGTAAAATCGTATGTCGGACAAAAACAACAGGCCCAAATGTCGCAGAAGCTCGTGTCGCTCTTGGATCAGTTACAATTGGCGGCCGACCGCAGGGCTGGCGGCGGATACCTCGAACGATTTGCTGTGCGGACCGGCGATGTAATTTCGTTCGTCCTTGCTAAGGACGTAGACTGGATCGAGGCCGCTGATTATTACGCCGTTTTGCACTGCGGTCGCAAGACGCATTTAGTCCGCCAGCCAATCAAAGAACTCGAATCCAATTTGGATCCCAAGAAATTCGTCCGCATTCACCGTTCAACAATCGTAAAGATTGACTGCATCAAAGAAGTTCAGCGTCTCTCCGACGGTGGATACGAACTCCTTCTCGTCGATCAAACCCGCCTCAAGCTGAGCCGAACATATCTGCCGACCCTGCAGGAACTGCTCGGCAGGCGTTGACCCTTTCTCTATTCACTGCACCAGGATGTCGATTCGCCGCTTTTGCGTAGGCGAATTGCCAATCTCATCGTTACTCTGACTACAGACAGCGCGAATAGTAGAGGTTTCCGCGCTGGTGAACCAACTTCAGCTAATGACAGGTGCTGGTATGAAGATTCAAACAATTCTCGGACTTTCCATGGTGATTCTGACGGGTGCCCTTTGCGCCTCGGTGGGTGCTGTTACATTCACAAAAGTAACGACCGGTCCGGTTGTCACCAGTGGGGGCGATTCCCGGAGCGCCAACTTTATCGACTACGACAACGATGGCGATGTCGATCTGTTCATCACCAATGGTCCCGCCCCGCCCGGTGAAGTCAGCTTTTTGTTTCAAAACGACGGTTTGGGCAATTTTACCCGAATTCTGGGTGATACGTTGGTTACTACGAAAAGCCCCAGCGACGGCGCCTCCTGGGCCGATTTCGACAACGATGGCGACGTGGACGTCTATGTCGCCACCTGGTGGGCGGCGCGCAACCCATTCTAAACCAACAATGGTGACGCCACTTTTTCCCGTGTGGGCGTCGGTCATATCTCTACAGCGACCAGTTATTCCGAATCGGCCAGTTGGGGGGATTACGACAGCGACGCCGATGTTGACCTCATTGTCTGCAACAGTGCGGTCGGGCTGAACAACTTTCTATATCGAAACGACGGCGGTACCATGAACCAGGTGACTGGAGTGCCGCCGACCGTTGACACCGACACCTCTCGCGTCGGGATTTGGGGCGACTACGACAATGACGGTGATGCCGACTTGTTTGTCGCCAACGAGGGCGCTAGTGAGCCGGATTGTATGTACCGAAACGACGGCGGGACTTTCACCAAAATCCTAACCGGTCCGCAAGTCACTGATTTGAATATCTCGTTCGGCGCAAGCTGGGCCGATTACGACAATGATCTTGATCTGGATTTACTGGTGTGCAATCACGGTAACCAGAATGAAAAGCTCTATCGCAATGACGGCGGTGGCGTGTTTACGTCAGTTGCCGGTATTTCAGTGGTGACCTCCAACGGCTACTCAATTGGGTCGGCCTGGGGGGATATCGATAATGATGGCGACCAGGACTTGTATGTGACAAACGGGTTTGGTAATCCCGGGGGAGAGCGAAACTTCCTGTTTGAGAACAACAACGATGGCACGTTTACCAAGATCAACACCGGTACACCGGCTACCGATCTGGGATGGTCGTACGGGTGCGCCTTTGGTGACATCGACAATGATGGCGACCTGGATCTGGCAGTAGCCAAATGCTTTAACGCCAGTGAAAACGAAGCGCTGTACACCAACGACGGAAACAGCAATCACTGGATAACTCTCAAGCTGGTTGGGCTGGCAAGCAACTGGTCGGCCATTGGCGCCCGGGTAACGCTCAAGGCGACCATCGGCGGATCGCCGCGCTGGCAGATGCGCGAAGTGACCAGCCAATCTGGCTATTCTGGCCAGAATCAGATGGACCCGCACTTTGGCTTGGGTGATGCAACTCTTATCGATTCGGTAGTCGTGAAATGGCCGTCCGGGATTATTACCGTACTTGAAAATGTGACTCCTGATCAGATATTGCAGATTGTCGAATGTGTCGACCCTGACACCGACGGCGACCATGTCTACTGTCTGGATAACTGCATGAGTGTCGCCAATGCCAATCAACTGGATACCGACAACGACGGAGTCGGTGACGCCTGCGACAATTGCGCAACCATTGCCAATACCAATCAGGCGGATGATGATAACGACGGAGTCGGCAATCTCTGCGACAACTGTCCATCGACCGCCAACCCCGGACAACAGGATAGCAATAATGACGGCATCGGCGATGCCTGTTGCTGTGTTGGTCTGACAGGTAATGTCGATTGTGACCCCGGAAACGGCACCGATATCGCCGATTTGTCCGCCCTCATCGACTATCTGTACATTACATTCTTGCCATTGTGCTGTACCAAATCGGCGAATGTCGATGGTGATATCACCGGCGGTATCGATATCGCCGATTTGTCGGCACTGATTGATTATTTGTATATCTCGTTTACGCCACCATTTTCGTGTCAGTAGTCTCTGTTCCTTCCACAGGACAAGCCGGCTGTCTTACCCCTTAAGACAGCCGGCTTGTCGTCTCCATCTTGGAGATAGTCAGATTGGTCGGCCGAGGAGTTGCTCGAAGTCGCGACGTCTGCGTCTGCTTAGCGGTACCCGTGAGCCATTTGCTAAGACCAGTACGAAGTCAGTGTCGGCACCAACCTGAATCTCTTTTACTTTTGCCACATTGACAATCGCCTGTCGATGCACACGGAAAAACGCCTTTGAATCAAGATTCAGTTCAAACCACTTCATGCTTTCTCGAATCAAATGCCGCTTGGTCCCGACATGAATGACCACATACGAATCAGCCGCCTCAATCCAATCGATCTCGACGACATCGATTAACAATGATCGATCAGCCGACTTGATCGGGATTCGCGAGATCGGCTCTTGTTGAGTGCGGCCGTTTTTCGACCGATCCAGTTGAAGACGGTCTATCTCCGACGCTAATCGGCGGGCCTCAACATCCCGTTCTCTAAATCGCCGATGGTTCTCCACCGCCACAAATCCAAAGATGGTCGCCCAGTAGATTACGATGTCGACTGGTCCGCGGATATTAAACAGAAAGTCAGAGAGACTCACTCTCGCCCAGTAATCTGACCAGGTATCCCAACCTAACAGCGAAAAAGTTGTGGGAGCCACCAATGACAGCCACCCCATGTGCACGACAAAGGCCAGCGGCGCTAACAGGAAGTGAATTGCGACATTTCTGCGTACTGCAGGGCCGGTGATGGGTAGTCTGATTGCCAGCCGGCCGACAATCGGCACTGCTACAAGCCAGAACGAAAAGACCACTCCGCCGGCAACCAGAAACCGAACGAACCCGGTGTCATCTGTTGCCGGTCGTTTCTGTTGCAAATAAAAGTAGGTCCCCCAGGCGACCGCGGCTAGTCCCCACCCGACCAACAGAAAGGGCCATCGGACCGACATCTTTTGGGGCGAATCACTCATGTTCTCATCTTCCTACTTCCCACCGGGAAATCTTCCAGTATACGGCTCATCTGGCCGCTTGGCAATTTTCGCCAGCCAAAGGTAGTGCCTTCACTTCTCCCAATCATGCCGCTTGTCCCTCAAATTCGGCCGCTCACCCCATTCCGTTCGATGAATTGGTCGCGCCCCCGTAATTTGAAAGCACAACGGGCATGTAACAGTATCCACAAGGAGATGCAATCGCATGAATGTCTCGCCAATGCTCTTCGGTCTAATGGCACTTTTCGGGGTGATTCCCTTCAGTACGTCCCACGCAGTCACCTTTACAAAAGTTACCTCGGGTCCGGTAGTAACCGACGGTGGCAATTCCCGAAGTGCCAACTTCGTCGATATCAACAACGACGGATACCCCGATATCTTTGTGGGAAACGGCCGTCCGACCTCCGGCACCGATCCAGTCAACTTCCTATACAAAAACAACGGTGACGGCACCTTCACCAAAGTCTTGGGCGATACGATCTGTAATCTGCCGGCCTCTTCAGATGGAAGTGGCTGGGGAGACTATGACAACGACGGCGATCTCGATTGTTATGTGACGACCTGGATTGGTCAGAAGGACCTGTTCTTTGCAAACAACGGCGACGGAACATTTGTCCGCGACGCATCCCTGCCCATTGTCGCCGATACGAATTGGAGTGACTGCGCCGCCTGGAGCGACTACGACCGGGATGGTCGCCTTGATCTCTTGGTGGCGGTCGGGTTCTCCACGCCGCTTGCC
>JBGAWZ010000180.1:0-4765 GCA_044227335.1 Candidatus Zixiibacteriota bacterium
GGTATCGAACCGTCGGGCCTTGGTGTAAAACAAATCCTTGTTCACTGAACTGGCGAGAGTAGCGCCGAGAGTATTCAAGTGCGCCTTGTACGGCTCATAGAACTTCTCGTGGGCGTCCCGCCGCACCCGACGGTCGGACGACTCGATATACTTGGCGTACCGTTGTTTGGTCAGTTGAACTTCGTTGCCGTGCTCGTCGGTAATAGTCGGGTAGACAATATCGGCGTCGTCCATCATGGAAAAGATCGCGTCGGGGCCGCGCGAAACCATGGCGCTCATCGCCAGAAGTTCCTCGACTTCTTCAGAGCGTATATGCGGTTTGGAGCGGATCAGTTCTTCGATATAGAAATCGTAGACATCGGTGCGCGGGAATTTGGAGGCCATCCGGCGCAAAGTGGCGTCGTCGAGTTTTAGCAGTTCCGGCTCGATAAAGGCAGTCGCGGCGCCGGCCTGCGCGCCAAGCATGGCGGCCCGTTCGGTCATCGCCTGATACTTGGAAACCCGGTTATCCAGATCTTTGCTCAGGTGGGCATACTGATAGAGGGAATATAGGGACTTGGAAAGCTCGGTCCGAAGCTCAAGGCAATCCCAAAGAATCTGTGGCGACTGGGAGAGCGTTCCGGCGAAGCGACCCAGATCAGCGATCATCGTCTGGGCCGATTTCAGATCGGCCTCCCAGGCGTCGTCGGAGGCGTACAGGTCGGCCAGATTCCAGGTAAGTTGGATATCGATTGCTTTGCGATCGGGGATTGTTTGCGGGGACGCGGTTGTCATAGCAGTTCCTTATTTGGGTGAGTTCACGTGGACCAAATATGGCGAATATTGATTGTTCATGCAACCACGCTGTCATCAAGCTAACCAGTCGGGGGATTGACGATCCTACTGTCAAATTGTTTATTGAAGATTCGTAGGAACAGGAGTCATATGCCATTTTCAATACCGCGAGTGATCGAGCAATTTCGCAACGAAACTGCGAAATACGACCGGCCGAAATACCGCAAGAACTACCAGCGCTTTTTCAAAGAGAAGCTGGCTCAGCCGGAGAGTATTGCCCTGAATTATCTCCGCCTGATCTCGCGAACTGTCTATCGCGAGCATAGGAATTTGCCGGTCTCGGATAAACTGGCGGTGTGTGAGGCTCTCTTGGCCGACGGAACCGAGTATGCGCGTTTTTTCGCATTTGATTGGGCAGAAAAGTCGATCCGGGTGTGCCCGGCTGGCGAGTTCACCCGGTTTGAGCGATGGCTCAAAACGCGCGTCGATAGCTGGTCGACCTGCGACCACCTTTGTTGTGGCGCTCTTGGGGGATTGGTGGCGGCTTTTCATGAGCTTGTACCAAAGACGCGCAGGTGGGCCAAATCACCTAATAGGTGGGTGCGGCGAGGATCGGCGGTAGCGCTGATAGTGGCACTTCGGGAATCGCTGGATATCGCCGAGGGGTTCAAAACCGCCGATTTACTGCTGGCCGACGAAGATGATATGGTGCGCAAAGGGTGCGGCTGGATGCTCAAAGAGGCGAGCAGGCGGTTTCCGGATGACGTGTTCGCCTATGTCATAACAAATCGTGACAGGATGTCCCGGACCACGCTTCGTTACGCGATCGAGAAACTGCCGGCGGGGATGAAGAAGAAGGCGATGGGGACATGAAGACCGACCTTTCGAAAGGCTCAGGGTGAAGTCACTTTATGTATCGATAGTCTACCGCTGATTCTTGCGAACTTTGCTCCAGTAAAACCAGTTCCGGTGCGCGGCCGGCAGATTGGGGTTTTCGGCCTGGGCGATGGCGCACTGGAAGACATCAAGCAGACAAATATCAATTCTCTGTCCGGTGAGTTTGCATATTTTGTCGTAGAGTTTCTTTGGATCCCGTCCTTTGAGTTGGTCGACCCGGGTTATTCCGAGCTGGCGGAAATCCTCGATAGTGGCAGAACCGACCGAACGAAGGTCGGCGAGTTTTCGGGTATCAGCAGGCATAATTGTCTCTCCTGCAATAGTGTTGTAGTTGTAGGTCGGGTTGACAAAGGGAATCGTCGAAGACGATTTCCTTAGACTACCCGACATCTTGGTACTCCTTCCCTACGCAGGCCAATCATACCGAAGCAAACCCCTATTTGACAATCACTTTTGAGTCCGGCTCACAGGGGGTTTACAAGCGGACCGGATTGTGTACATTACAGTCACCAAAGAGGAAAAAGCGGAGACGGTATGGCGAAAGCAACAATGCGATGGGCGGGCGGGCTCAAGTTCGAAGGGACCGGTTCATTCGGTCACAAGATTATAACCGATATATCCAAAGCCGATGGCGGCGATGAGTCGGGATTCCGGCCAAGTGAACTGCTTTTGTATTCGATCGCGGGATGTACCGGGGTCGACATTGTGCGTATCCTCGAAAAACAGAAACAGGTCATTACCGCCATCGATATCGAGCTTTCGGCCGAGCAACCGAGCGATTATCCCAAACCGTTCAAGCAAATCGACGTGAAGTACACGGTTCGGGGAAAAAATCTCGATCCTCAAAAAGTAGCGCGGGCGATTGAATTGTCCGAACAAAAATACTGCACTGTGGGTCTGACTATTCAGCAGAAAACGCCGATGAAATCAAGTTATAAAGTAGTGAACGAATGAAGTCCAAACTCACTTTTGATTCTGTAGCCGACCACTCTGCGGTCGGCATTTATAACATGGCCATTCCCACCCTGCTGGTGGTGTACACTATGTAGTCCGGGTGAAATGTGAATAGAGATCAACTCAGTTACGAACTAACCAGCGCCAAACCGTTTGACACCGTTGTCGCCAATCTGGAGCAACTGACTCCCGAGCACCAGTTTCGGGTGCTCCATGTACATGATGTCAAAGCCACGCTTGCCGAAAAGGGGTTCGAGCGGGGGCCGCTGAAAATTATCGAAATCTGCAATGCCGGGTTCGCCGACAAGGCGCTGTCGGTCGATGTTGCAGTGGCACTGTTTATGCCCTGCAAGTTTGTTGTGTATGAGTCGGCAGGGAAAACTCATGTTTTGCTGGGGCGGCCGACGCTGATATCACAGATGCTTGATGGTCCCGGATTGGCGGAATTGGCGGCCGATGTAGAAACGCGACTGAAAAAGATCATGCAAAGCGCGGTCTGACACAGTGAAGAGCCGTCCTGTCAAATTCGCCCTTTATGCCCTAATGGGTGTTGCCGTCGGTCTTATGTACACCGGAGTGCATTGGGCGTTCGGGTCGACCTGAGCCGTGGCCTGTAATCCGGTGGTCACCGGTTTGGTCGGCGGAGTTGTCGGGGGAATAATCTCCCTGCCTAAGGAGTGAAACCAAGTGCCATTGTTTGAATACATCTGCAAAGCATGCGGGAAGAAGTTTGAAGAACTGGTTGGTTCGGCAAACGAAACGGTCCCGTGCCCGAACTGCCAATCTACCGATACCGGCAAACAACTCTCTGTTTTCTCCGCTTCAACTTCAGCAGGGCAATCATCGGGCCCGGCCTGTAGTCGACCGGGGTGTGGGAGCGGATTCAGTTGAGGAAACTAACAATTACTCGCGGTCGCGAGTTCAGGGAATCGATATGAGAAAAATCGCCATACTGGCGGTGTTGCTGATAGTGACAGTCACCGCAGGAATGTTATCGTGTGGGCCGGAAAAACATCTGGAGGATAAGCTGGTCTGGCATCCGTTCAGCGAGGTCCAGGCGACTTTCCCCAAGGGCCCCAAACCGATCTTCTTCTATATCAGCGAAAAGGGATGCGACAACTGCGACGAGATAAAGAAAAATGTCTTTGCCCGACCGGAGATCGCCTGGTTTCTCAACAGCAATTACCTGAGTGTGAATGTCGATGTTATTACTGATCTTCCGATCACAATAGATGGCAAAGTGTACGACCGCGACGCTTTCTATCAGCTTTTTACCAATCGTGTCCCCAATTTCATCTTCTTCGACACCACCGGCGATGTCAGCGGGCTGTTTCAGGGGAATCTGGATTTGAAAACGTTTAAGCAACTGCTTAAATATGTCCACGCCGGTCATTTTGGCAAAACGCAGTGGGAAGATTTCTTAAAGCTCAAAGAAGCCGAGACTGATACGATGCTTGGTGTGTTTTGAAATTGTTTTGAGAGGATTCACGTTGATTTAGTAGCCGACCGCTCCGCGGTCGGTTGTAGGCCGATACCGCCAATTCCCACCCATCGGGCAGGGTTCAACGTAGGTCGGGTTGGAACATGGGATCGTTTGCGACAATTCCATGTTTCTACCCGACATCTTTTATTGTCGTGTCGGGTAGTCTGCGTCACGCTGGTGCGTGACTTGCCAACCCGACCTACTGCGGAGTCGAAGCCCGTTTGGTTTACTTCTTTCTTGCCACCACACAAATTCGATTGGTCTTCTCGGTCGCCTTATCAAACGTAAAGCACTTGTAGATCGCCTTGACCGAAAAGCCGGCGGTGGTCAGCAGTTTGCGAATGACTGCATTCGAGTAGCCGCGTTCAATATGAGTTTCGTCAAATCTTTGCCAGCATTTTCCCTTTCGAACAAACAATGTGACATTAACCATGCCGAGCTTGTTGGTATGATCGTAGGAATTCTTAAATAGCCAGCAGAGATCGGCAAGTGTCCCACCCCAATAGGTGTTTCCCCAGACTTCTTTAAGCGCGCGCGGCGAGTTCATGTCGAACACAAACCAACCGCCCGGCACAAGATGTTTGTGCACATTGGTAAAGGTCTCGGCGAGTTCTTGTGGCTTCAGCAAGTAATTCAACGAATCATAATACGAAACCG
>JBGAWZ010000181.1:0-4761 GCA_044227335.1 Candidatus Zixiibacteriota bacterium
TTCGGTTTTGCTCGACAAGGCCGCATCCTCCGGGTTGATTCACAAGAACAACGCCGCTCGCAACAAGTCGCGTCTGGCGCACTTTGTCGCCAAGCTGGCGTAACGAACAGCCAATTCTGAAAATTCAATCGCTCCTGCGATTCATTCGCCGGGGCGATTTTCTTTTCTCTGTCCGCACGATTAGCAATTAACCCCTATCTCTTCCCCCGCTCAACTAAAACCTATAGCGCCTGCTGTGGTGTCGGGCGTCCTCACCCGACACCTAGTGAAATTGGATATGGAGTGGTTTCGTGCTCGAACCGGCCAACAATTCGATTGACGTTGGAAATAGCGACGCCCTGAGCGGAGTCGAAGGGCCCTCCCCTGACTCTCAAAGTCGCGTCAAGCCCTGCGCAGACGCGACACCAAAACTTCTGTAGTCTTGTAGGTCGCATCCCCTGCGGTCTCGACATCTTGCTCAAAAGAAAAGTAGGGCAGGAGCCCCGTGCTCCTGCCTTTTATCGCGTCGATGACGACGGCGGGAGCGCAGGGCTCCCGCTCTACGATAGAAAGGGGACTCTCTACTCCTTCGTTCTGGGTGCGACGCGGGCAACCCCTTCCGCGCTTGCTTGTCAAGAGTCCCCCACCATAAATGGTGAGGCATCGGGAAACTGTCAAATGGTTGAACTCCTGCGCGTCAGTTGCTCGACTATTGAGGATCTTTCAAAGTTCAATATGAATTACCGGATATTTGTTCTTAAGCCGAAAATTGACATTTCTAAACCAAAAGAAATCCTCAAGTGATAGGGCATTTTGCACTACGTCTTCAGCAAATTCCAATGTCCATAGTGAATCACTAGTCTTCATATTGAAATAGCGTTCGATCTCGCTCCCAACAACGGTCGTTGGTCCCGGAGACACTCTCCTAAACGCAATTCCCTTCCCATCGTGCAAACCAACAATTCCTCGAAATTGCAGGGAATCCTGCGTCTGATAACTGACAATTGCGCAGAAGTAATGTCCCTTCCAATTGAGATAGTCGACACATACTCGATGCGGATAATATTTGGAACTTTTCCTGTTCCCGAATAGCGTGTCTGACATCTGTCGGGCTAGATCTGTTATGTCGAGCAACCAATAGTCTTCCCTATTAGGGATTTCAGGTTCCACATTAGACGGCGGTGATAGTTGTTCGTATGCGATCCACTCGGTGGGTGCCTCGTACCGAGAGTAAAGCCACGCATTGTCATGGAGGGCGCGTTCCCATTGGATCGGATCGGCTACCCAGAAATCTGAATCAGCTACAACCCACCAAAGTGAGTCCTTCGCTCTCAGCCTATCGTACTCATCCATGCTGACAGTACCGCTTCCCGAATCGTAACCGAAGCTCTTGAATTGAAGTTCCTTGCCCGTATACCTACCGATAAGCGCGAGATTGAAACCCGTGCTATCTTGCCTCCAACAAATTGTCGCTCCAAAATGGTGACCGTCAGTTATCAAGAAGTCGACCTGCCCAACGGCTCGCTTGGTCCACCCAAGTGAATCCGCAATTCGAGTCGGATAGTAATCTCTAGTGAGTTCGTCAATATACGATTTCCACTGGAAAAGACTTGGGTTCGGGGGATTGTTGCAGGAAGCAACTACGATAACTGCAAACAAAAGAAAACGCGAGAATACACGCACTCTATTCCCTCTCCCAATTGGAATCAATCTCTTCACCAAGATTCTGTCCGTTCCCCCACTATTTTGGGTGGATTTACACTTTCCGTGCGCTGCCGACTTCGCGCCCTCCCCACTTAGTAGCCCCTCACCCCCCGCACGGCGGCAACGGCTCCGGCCCATTTAAGAACAGATACCCAATCATATAGGTCAAATCGGCAATATCAATATTGCATGACTGATCCAGATCGGCCACCGCCAAATTCTCAGGCGGCGTGAGCGAAATGTACAAGTAATCGATGAGCAGAGTCAGATCGGTAATATCGACATTCCCCGAGCCATCCAGATCGCCGTTCCCCGAGCCGGCAGTCTCCCCGAAATATGCCAGCGCTTTTGCAATCAGCGCCTTTGATGTCACCGGTGTCAAATTCCAAAGCGGAAACGCCAATAGGACTCGTTTCCCCTGCGGTGAATCCCAGGCAATTCCACACGGCTGATCCTCGGTGGTTGGATCGTCGGCATCAGAATCATATTTGTAAATCACGGTGGTGCCCGCGATACCCGCAAGTTTGCTCACATAATTGAGTGTCCACGCACCGCGTGCCTGATCAATCTGTACATCCGGCCACCCGGCCTGACCTTTCGCTCCCTGAAAATCAGGTTGAATCACTGGCGCAAAAGTAGAAAGTCCGAATTGCGATTTGAAGATATTCCCGGACGGCACCGGCGAGGTCGCGTTCTTGTCAATCGTGCGATACCCGGCAATTAACATGTTGGTCGAGTGCGACAAAAACCAGTTGAGCGGCGCAGTGTCGCTGGTAAGCAATTTGACATAGATGTCGTCATCATCCCAGATAAGCGACGAGAACCGGGAAACATCTGATTTGAAAAGCGTATCGAATACCGTATCGAGCACAACCAGATCGTATGGGATGCCGTTCATGAGCGAATCGTACCAGGCCAACTGCTTGGCCTGTGTCGGCTGACTGTAATTCTCCTGCTTGAATTCGTCGATTATCACGGTGCCACCGTCGAAGGTCGCCGCGTACGACTTCACCGGTGTTGACAGTGATGATTGATGCCCGTCGTGATCGACCGCCGCGACCGCGTAAAGATATGGGATTTGCGATTTCACCTTGGTGTCGACAAACGACGTATCTGAACTGGTTGTGCCAATGAGTGACCAGTCGCCCAATCCTTCGACTTGGCGATAAATCAGATAGTGATCAAGATCAGCTTCGAGATTGTCTTTCCACGCCAGTGAGATCTGTGCCGCCTGCGGATCGAGCGAAAGACTTCGCGGTGAACGCGGATACAAGAGCGGTGTTTGATTCATCTCGGTCGACCAGACTGAGCGGTATCCATCGGGCGGCGCCTCAAACACGCCGATAAATCTCGGCTGGCCTTCCGTCAGGCCGCTCACTACGACCGAACAGCTCCCCGGCGGCACTGGTACTGACTCTGTGACCAGTCCCGAACTGGCGCCGTGGTGGACCCAGTATGTCGAGGTCGGACTGCAGTTGGCGACATACACGGTCAGCGAGGATCCATCGCCATTATCAACGATCTTTTCAATCTTTCCCGGAAGTCCTGAGTTGGCGACGATCGCGAGTTCCGCCGCCGCAATTTGGGCCACTTGCTTGAAATAGGCGAAGTTCAGCCGTGATGACAGATCGATATTGGTGTGCCAACCGGGAGTATTGAAGTTGTGCTCGATATGATCGACAACGTCGAATCCGAGTTGATGAAATGAATAATGATCGGATGATCCGCCCAGCGAAGTAACATAAGGTACAATCGAAGTCAGCCGCGTAGCCGCCGCTCCGGTAATCTGTCGATATGCCGAATTTGGCCCGCTGGAAATATTCAGTCCCCAGACCGGATCGGTGACATAGGCGACCATATCGAAATTGTACATACACTCAACACTGGTCCCCGCATTTTTAAAATCCGTCGCCGCCGCTTTCGAACCTACCAGCCCGACTTCTTCTGCGGAAAAAGGCATAAAGATGATCGATTTGCGCGTTGGGATATTTTTGAATATGCGCGCCAGCTCAAGAGTTAGTGCCGTTCCCGATCCGTCGTCATCGGCGCCCGGCGCAAAGACCACCCCCGGCGACTGCGAGTTGTATGTATCGTAGTGTCCGCCGATGACTATGTAGCTGTTTGGTTCGGCGTACCCAACTTTGACAGCTTTGACATTGTAATGAATTCCGCCGTTCCAGCTGAAAGTCGGCGTAGTGACATTGCCGTACCCCCATGACTGCAACTTCTGCACCATCCAGTCGCGCGCCCGGTCAATCGAGTCAGACCAGACATACCGCGTATAAAACGCCTCCAGCCGTTGATCGTATGCCAACAGCGAATCCTGATTGACGAGTAGCGCTATCGAATCAGTTGGATAGGTTGCGGTGGCGGAAAGATTCAGAGATACCCGGCGTGGCGAATACTCAATCGGCGTCTGCCAATCGACCAGCGGAGAAATTTTCAACCCGGTTTCGCTCTGAGCGGCGGCCGCTGTACCGCTGTACAACTGAATCAAAACCGCTCCATCGGTGAGATCCACTGTGCGCCCAAGTGTCGACAGCTCAATCTGCGGTCGTCCGTTGGCCGGATCGGGAAAGACAACCGACATCGCCGAGGGGTCAATATTCTGTGCGACTGTTTCGCTTGTTATCCCCTCCGCGACAAGTCGCGATACCTTGAACTCGTCGACAGCCACCAGATATCGCTCCCCCTGTCGCAAGAGCGCAGTACCGCAAATCTCGCGTGCGGCTACCGCCTGCTCTTCAGTTAATACTGATATGAGTAACAGATCGTCGGCTCGCACAGCCCCGGCGATCTGCAGTAAGACTGCTACTACGACTGCTGACAACTTTTTCATTCGTATCCTCACTCGCCGAAATCGTGGCGTCTGCCAGACCAAAGACGTATATAACCAGTCCGGTGTTTGATCGCGATGGGCCGCGCCGGATCAGCTACGTAAAGATGCAAATAGTGGAGTGATACGTCAAGGTAGAAAGCGCCGCTCAGATTCGAATCCCCTTTTGAATCGGACGAAAGAGCTTGCGGTTATCATCACTAAGGGTCGACATCACGACCACATTTTTCCCCTTCCGCACC
>JBGAWZ010000182.1:0-4754 GCA_044227335.1 Candidatus Zixiibacteriota bacterium
GGTGCGGCCGTCAAGCTACCGGCTATCGCGGTCTCACTCTACAGTGCTGTCCGTAGCATCTTCACCGGCCCGGTGGTTGTAGCGTTGGCCGCTGGAGTTGCTGTCGTCTGGGTGGCGATGCTCGATCGAGTCGCCTCGTACATTCGACTTCACAGAGCGTAATCACAAAATCATCCGTTAAACATAAAGAGCGGCCAGTCGCCGCTCTTTGTTTCGTTTTAGTGTAAACCGTGTTTACATACAAATTGCGAGGGGAGTGAATGAGATATACAGATAGTCGATAAGCGACGACAAGTCGGCGATATCGACATTCCCATCAAAAGAACCATCGCAGTTCGCCTCCGCACTGCAGGCCAACGGTATGAACGAGATATAGAGGTAGTCAATCATCGCGCTCAGGTCTGAAATATCAACATTCTGATCGACCGACGCGTCAACGTTTCCCGTCGAACCAGCGCAACAGGCGATCGATCCACATGCGCTGGGGACTCCGTTTGGGACTATCTTTGATACTTTCCCGGAGTTGTAGCCGCAGATATACAGCTCACCTCGTCCGTCTTCGCCAAACGACGACAAATCAAACGACCCGACCGCTCCGGAGAGATCGCTCGTGCGGTTTACCGAATCGAAAACGACTGTGCCATTGTAACGGAGCGAAATAAACTCGCCGGTGCAAAAATCACCATAGAAATAAGCGCCCACCAGATCGGGAATCGCGCATCCTCGGTAGACGTATCCGCCGGTGATCGAACACCGCCCTAAATTGTGCGTGTAGCTTACTATCGGCGAAGTGAGTCCAATCAAAGTATCGCATTGATCGGATGGGGTGTAACAGTTGTTCCCCTCTTTAAGCCGCCACCCGTAATTCTTGGCGACCATATCGCCGGCCGCTTGCCAATCGATTTCTTCCACCGCTCCCTGTCCAACATCGGCGATCCACAAATGCCCAGTGCCGCGATCGAACGAAAACCGCCACGGATTGCGAAGTCCCCAGGCCCAGATCTCCGGTCGCGCCGAATCTGCCGGCACACCGGCGAACGGATTATTGCTCGGAATCTGATACCCCGGCGACTGGCGGACATCGATACGCAATATCTTTCCCAAAAGCGAATCCAGGTTCTGCGCTCTATTTTCCGGATCGCCACCCGCGCCGCCGTCACCCATGCCGATATAGAGCATGCTGTCAGTCGGCGAAAACGCCATCATCCCGCCGTTGTGATTTGAATAGGGCTGGGGAATAACCAGAAGCGACTCAACCGTTGGGTCAGCGACATCCGACCCCGGTGTGGCGTGCGCTCGCGCAATAACTGAGTTGCCATCGGGGAGTCCGGTGTAGCTTACATAAAAAGTTCCAGTAGAGTCAAAGTCGGGTGCGAACGCCAGCCCGAGCAGACCCTGTTCACTTCCGTCGCTCTTAACGGCTGTCCCAATATTCAAAAACGGAGTGCCAAGCAAAGTGCCGTTCTTGACAATCCGAATCTGTCCGGGCTTTTCAATAATAAACACACGCGCGGTATCGGTGAGCGGGGCGGTGACGAATACCGGATGAGTCAAGCCGGTGGCGAACGGCACTGCCTTGATCGCCGTTGCCGCCTGGCTGGTGATCGAGTGGTCAGAACTGCATCCAAAAGCCAGCACCGCCACAACTATGAGTCGCGAAATCTGCATCTATCTTCCTCTCACATCAGGTTTCAAGCGTCACTAAAGGGGTGAAACTCCAAGGCGTCCCGATCAGGGGACGATGGAGAATTAATGTTAGGACAGTATTATAACAACATGCAGGAACGACAGTTCCCGCAAAATGTGAAACCGTTACAATATCCGGTATTTTGAGATTCTGTCAAGGCGAAAAGTGCGTTCGGATTGCGACCTTAAGCAGTACGCAACGATATAATGCACCGATCCCAGCCGGTGAATCTGTAGTGGCCGAATCGTCCGGCTCGACTCTCCCGATCCAACGCTCTGATAGACAATCTCAACTTCAGTTCCGCTTTCCACCGCCGCCGACAAGTCGGCGTACGCAGAGGGTAGCTCCGCCTTTTCCGCCCGCCAATCGGCCAGAGTGGCGACTGCCATCTGTGCCTTCAGTTCATCTTCAGTATCAATAGTCGGAATACGCTGGGTCGAGATTTGAAATAGTCGGCGCACCAACTGTGCGTCGGACAACCCGCGATGTTCCTGACTATGGGCAACTCCGAAATGCCGCGAGAGCGAAATGAGTGAGTACGATGGAAAGCCCGGGAAGTACCTGCGAAAAATATCGACTGTGTCCAGAACAGGGTTCGACGGCATCTCAATTTTGGCGCGGTCCATTTCGTTGCCGACAAACGAAATATCAAACGGCGCGTTGTGCGCAATGAGAATAGAATCGCTGGGACAAAACTTGGCAAACTCTCGCAGAGCTGTTGCCGAATCCGGCGCAGTTGCAACCTGCTGATCGGTTATTCCGTGAACAGCGGCCGCCTCCGCCGGAATCCGTCTCTGCGGGTTTATCAGAGTCTGAAACTCCTCAACGTGATCGCTCCCCAGCCGAAACTTGACCGCCGCAATCTCGACCAATCGATTTGAGATCGCCCATAAGCCGGTCGTTTCGGTGTCGAAGGCCACAAACACGGCCCGTCCAAGCAGATCGACCCGGTTACTTTCAAAGTCCATACAGCAATTTCCCTCTTTTTCAACCAATTGACAACCGCCTTTTGGTTTATATCTTTACCGGAGAGGAAGTAAGCAATGTACCATCTTTCCAATCGCCAGATTCACACCGATCCGGTTGATTCCTTTGCCCGCAAATACAACGCCTTGTGCGCATCCGGCCTTCAGGACGAGTAGTTTTTCGTCCCCTGTCGCGCCTCTTTCATTTCCCAAAATCGTAAACGTTTCGTCAGATTAGAATACAGGAGTAGGTATCATGAGTACCCAGGTTGTTACCATCAACGGACAGGATATGACAGTCGAGCGGTTAGCCGCGATCTGTCACGAGTCGGCCAAAGTCAAAATCGCCCCCAAATCTCTGGCGGCGGTCAAAGCCAATCGCAAAGTAATTGAGCGCAAAGTAGCCGCTGGCGTTCCCATTTACGGCGTCACCACCGGGATTGGCGAATTTGCCCGCATTTCGATCAACGCCACCCAAAGCGCCGAACTGCAAAAAAGAATTGTCTATTCTCATTCAGCCGCGGTAGGCAAAGAGATTCCAGAGTGCGATGTCCGCGCCGCTATGGCGCTTCGGCTCAACATGCTCTGCAAAGGATTCTCTGGTGTAAGGCCGGTCATTGTCGAAACGCTGGCCGCGATGCTCAACAAGGGAGTGCATCCCGTAATCAACGAAAAGGGTTCGCTTGGTACTTCCGGCGACCTGTCGCCGCTTTCCCAAATGGCCGAGGTTGTCATGGGGGAGGGGAGAGCGATCTACAAGGGTAGGCGGATGTCCGGTGGAGCCGCCATGAAAGCCGCCGGCATCAAGCCGGTCACCCTCACCTACAAAGAAGGTCTCGGCCTTATCAACGGCACCCAGGCATTTACTGGCGTCGGCGCATTGGCGATTCACTCTTCACGCCTTCTCGCCAAGAATGCCATTATCGCCGCCGGATTCACCGTCGATTGCATCAGTTCCACTTCGGCTTTCTCCGCCTTCGATCCGCGTGTCCACAAAATTCGCAATCATCGCGGGCAACAGGTGGTCGCCGAAAATATCCGCCGTCTGATCGCCGGCACCAAAACCCTTCCCGGCAACAAGGCCAAAGTCCAGGATGCCTACTCGCTCCGGTGCATTCCGCAAATCCTCGGCGCATCCCTTGACGCACTCGATCATGTCACCACTACCCATATGTGCGAAATGAACGGTGTGTCAGATAATCCGCTTTTCTTCACCGCCGATGATGTCTATCTGGCGGCGGGCAACTTCCACGGTCAGCCGGTGGCGATGACACAGGACTATCTCGCCATCGCCATTTCAGAGTTTGCTTCGCTGGCCGAACGGCACACCAACCGCCTGCTCAACCCGGTTCTTTCCGGACTGCCCGACTTTCTCGTCGAAGGAAAGGGACTCAATTCGGGGCTGATGGTCTCGCAATACACTTCCGCCGCGCTCGTCTCGGAAAACAAAATCCTGTCGCATCCAGCCGTGGTCGACAGCATTTCCGTTTCCGCCGATCAGGAAGATCATGTCTGCATGGGCTCGGTTTCGGCTATGAAACTTACCGACATCATCCGCAACACCGAAATCGTCGTTGCGATTCAGCTATTGTGCTGTGCGCAGGCGATGGATTTCCGCCGCCCGCTTACTGGCGGCAAGGGAAGCGAAGCGGCCTACAAAGTTATCCGCTCGAAAGTCAAACGCCTGATCAACGACCGGGTGCTCTATCCCGATATCAACGCCGTCACTGATTTGGTCCGCGACGGTTCCATCGTTGCCGCCGTCGAAAAAGCCGTCGGCCCGATCAAGCTCTACTGATCGGTCTGAGGCCTCGGAGTCGACAACTGATCGGCTACCTGAAAGAAAATCCGCAGTCGGCGTTGCATAGCGTCGACTGCGTTTTCATTTTGTGGCGAAACATCGACATCCGAGTTAGAATCGGCCATTCGCGAGATCAGCGAGGTGCGATTGTGAAAATCGTCTCGGTACAAAAACTGAGTGGCGATCATTCCGCCATCATTGGCATCGTTGACAAATGCGAGTCCACTATCAAACACATCAAATAAATTTCTTCCCCAGCTCTCGTGCTGATAGTCGCTACCCAAAACTCCCATGAGTGTCG
>JBGAWZ010000183.1:0-4753 GCA_044227335.1 Candidatus Zixiibacteriota bacterium
TCTCGAATTCATGTACCAGTTCAACCCGGGGGGAACGATGCTTGAGTCCTCCAACTACGACGCCGCCCCGCCGGTGCCGCCGGCCTACGGCATCTGGCGCAAGATCGGCGAGCGTCAGTTCGAGGCGCGGTACGAATTCTACATGACCCGTTTCCCCGAACCGAACGAACATCAACCCGCGAGCGCCGGTTGGTTACCTGCCGGGCGGGGAATTTTGCTTGATACAATTTCTCTCTCGGCCGACGGGCGCACGTTCAGCTCGAATACGCATTTGACAATGATCGGGATGAATCAAGCCACTTCCGACGGCGGCGTCGCGTCCGGAAGCGCGACGAAGATCGAGTTCTAACAGGACATCTCAGGTTGGGTCAGACAACAGAAGAAGATTTGTTGTAACCACGAGGTACATTTGGTCGTACATCTAGTTGACAAGCGACGCCACATGACACGATCTGACTGCCACCCAAACTTGAACCGCTGACCGGTTATGACCGAACCCCAACTCATTCAAACAAAGTCGATCTCGAAAGTGTACCGTCGCGGCCCGCAGGAAATTCGGGCGGTCGACGAAGTCTCGATCACGATTCCCCGAGGAGATTTTGTCGGGATAGTTGGATCATCCGGCTCAGGAAAATCCACACTCTTGAATTTGCTTGCCGGGCTGGACACACCCACGTCGGGCACAATCGAAATCGACGGTGTCTCGCTGTTGACTCGTTCGCGTCGAGAGTTGTCAAATTATCGAGCGCACCGGGTCGGGATGGTCTTTCAGGCGTTCAATTTGATATCGCACTTTACGGCCGTGCAAAATGTATCAGCCGCGCTGTGGTTCAACCATACACCATCAAGTGAGCGGCTAAAGCTGGCCGGACAGATGCTGGCCCGCCTTGGATTGGCCGAGCGCGCCACCCATAGACCGTCGGACCTGAGCGGTGGCGAACAGCAACGTGTCGCATTGGCGCGAGCGATAGTGAAAAATCCCGAAATACTCTTTGCCGACGAGCCGACCGGGAATCTCGACGAAGTCAATTCGCGGCAGATTATTGAGCTACTCGCTGAACTGAACCGTGGTGGACTGACCGTTGTGATGGTGACCCACAATCTTGAACTGGCGCGTCAATACGCCCGTCGGGTTGTCACCATGCACTACGGCAAAGTGACTCACGACACCGCCGAAGGGGGCGCAGTATGACTTTGCGCGACCTGATCGGCATCTCGCTGGGCAATCTGTGGCGGATGAAGCTTCGAACGGCTCTCACAACTGCCGGAGTAGTGATCGCGATCGCCGCCTTTGTCTCTATGCTCTCGTTCGGCGCGGGAAATCAGCAGTTAGTGACCGACCAGTTCAACGAACTGGGGTTGTTCAATACAATGCAGGTCTATCCAAAGGATACTGTCCGGGTCGATATTCGGCCGGAACGGCAACGCAAGAAAGATCCGGCAAGTGTGCTCGATACCATGCCGTACCGTCCGCTTGATATTGCGGCGATTGACTCATTGGCAAATATCCCAGGCGTGAATTTCGCTTTTCCCTATGATGCCTTTGCCGTGTTCGTCACCCTCGGCGATTCCACGGTGAAATCACAGGCCCAGGCGATGACCATGTCGGGATCACGCCTGAAGATTTTTTCGCGGATCGAGTCGGGAGAAATGTTTGGCTCCGATACCGACCGCTCCGTGCTTGTGACGAGCGATTTCCTCAAATCAATCGGCGCTGATTCGACTCGATCAGCCGTTGGCGATACCCTGATTGTAGCGGTGAAGATATCTTCAGTCGACTCCGGACTTGCGCATGTGATCGGCGAGAATGGCTCGATCCTGAGAGACCGATTCGACCGGCTCGATTTCGATTCACTCTGGTACGGAGTCTATCGCCAAAGAATCATCAGCGGCGAGGCGAACGCCGCGCTCCAGCGGTTTGTCAATGGGTTCCTGAACGCGCGCTCGATTGTCGCCGATACGTTTGTTATCAGCGGAATACTCAAGGCCGGTAAAGCCAGGCGTTTGCCGGTTGAATCGATCATCATCCCGGCCGAACGCGCGCGGCGATTCACCAACGCCGGATTCACCGGCGAGATAACCGACATGATCAAATTGGTGTCGAGCGGCCAACTGATACCGTCGGAAAGCGACACCGTCTCGCGCTCGTTTTCGCAGGTGACACTCGATGTCGACCCCTCGGTTCCGCACGCCACGATTCGCAAACAGGTTGAGGCGATGGGGTATCGGGTCTTCAGCTTTGCCGAGAGGTTCGAAGAGATTCAAAAGTTCTTTTTCTATTTTGATCTGGCGCTTGGTGCTGTCGGGCTGATTGCGCTCTGCACCGCCTCGCTTGGGATTATCAATACGATGGTCTTTTCGATTCTGGAGCGCCGTCGCGAGATCGGTATTCTCAAATCACTCGGTGCCGACGAATCGGATATTCGCCGGCTCTTTCTTGTCGAATCGGCCGCAATCGGTACACTGGGAGCAAGTATTGGGCTTCTGTTCGGCTGGATTATTACCCGGGTTGTTACCCTGGTGGCGCATTATTTTATGCGCAAGGAGGGAGTCACCGAAGTTGAGATTTTCGCTCTCCCCTGGTGGCTGATTCTGATCGCGCTGGGATTGGGCCTTGGGGTGAGTTTGGCCGCCGGCCTTTATCCCGCCTCACGCGCCGCCCGGGTCGACCCGGTCGAAGCACTGAGGGGTGAGTAGGGGCCTCTCCAAATCATTCGCTTGAAAATCGGCAGATCACTCTTCATATTATCTCACCTGAAATTGTGGTGATAGGGAGGATCGGCCGGTGAAATGTCACTTTGCAAATGCAGTTATCTGCCTACTTCAGGTTTCATTGCTCGCAATATCTGCCAGCGGTCAAACGTACATTCAGCGTTTCGAAAGCAACTATCAACTTAAGGAAATACCTCCAAAGTACAAAGACTCCCTCCTGAACGCCGTCTGGCCGCCTGTTGCAGAATACCCCGCCAAGGCAAAGCCCCAAGGACTTCGGACTGTGGTTTGGGTGAGGATTGTGGTGGGGGCTAAAGGGCGACCGGTTGACGCAACCGCCGAACTATCGGCGTATCCGGGATTCGGTTTTGAGGAAGCGGCGGCTAAGGGGGCCATGAACTCCGTTTTTCGCCCGCGATGGAACGGCCCGTATCCAATTGAGTATCCGGGCTACTATCCACTTATCTTTGATGATCCCGGAAAGGAGCCACACCGCCGGGTAGAAGCAGTGCCGTTTGGTATTGGCTACGAAGCTCCAGTTATCACACCTAGCGAGCCCTTGAAATTGCCATTTCCGCCGAAGGCGCTCACAAGGCTCGTCGAGGCTCAAGTGTGGCTTAAGATCTTAGTCAACAGACGCGGCGAGGTATCACACGCAGAAATTGAAAAACACGCTGTGCAAGGATTAGGATTTGATGAGGTAGCATTAAAGGCGGTGAAACAGGCGACCTTTCCGATAAAGTTGATCAAAGATCGACCTGAGGAATACCGCGCTTTTGTGCTGGCGGATTTTCGATTGACCGATGATCAGCTCTTGGCGCTTAAATTGCCGTTGTTGGACCGTCCAAATCCAGTTGATCTTGGGCCGAAATATTTGAGTAGTACTCGCATCAATTTCCCAGATGAGCTTCAAAACTCCGGTTTTACTGGATACGTCAACATAGCGTCCCTGGTTGACACCAACGGTCAAGTACTTACCGCTCGCATTGACACATCATCCACTAACTCAATGCTCGACGCCCTCGCACTTTTGAATGCGCGTGAGCGCGTGTACGAGCCGGCAATAAGCAAAGGCGCCAAAGTGATGGCCTGGACACGGCATTATATCGATTATCCGCCTGGTGGATCTCCGCGCGCGATGAAGGCATTCGCCGATTCAATGAATAAAATATACGAAATAGAAGGTTCAGGTCGTCGAGTCGTTCTTGCGACCGATGAAAATGAATCGACTTCACAGCCGCCAGACATCGTCCGCCAGGCACCCGTCTTCGTTGACAAAACCGGAGACATATACGAAAACGTCCAAGAGCCGGACTCACTGGCGAGAATCACGAAATTTCAGAAAGCACTGTATCCTGCGGCCGAATTCGAGAGCGGCATACAAGGGACGGCAAAGTTTGCGGCGTTGGTCGATAGCCAGGGGACTGCGCTTCGCATTCAGTTGGTGCGCTCCAGCGGAAATGAAAATCTGGACTCCGCGGCACTTACCTCAACGCAAGGTCACAAGTTTAGACCCGGCAAGATAGGCAACAAGCCGGTTAAGTCATGGGTGTCCTGGCTTGTAAAATTTGAACCTGGATCGAAAGAGGTGCTGACGCCTGAACAGGCCAAAGCCGAAAACACCGGGCTTGTCCTTCCCGAAACCGAACGAATAGTAAAGCCGAAGATGCCGGACGAAGCCATTAAGAAGGGTCACTTCGGGACAGTCTGGCTTGAAATCAAAGTCGATGAGAATGGAAAAGTGTCAGACGCCAGAGTGTCGCGCTCAAGCGGTTTTGCAGAGCTAGACTCGGCGGCGATGTCGGTCGCGAAGCTGGACAGTTTTAAGCCCGCAACTTATAAGGGGAAGCCTCGTTCGTTTTCGACTCGCTATCGGGTTGTCTTTGCAAAGGACAACCAGTAATCGTCAATACCCCTAAAACGCCACGCCCAATTGAAGAGCGTAGATATCGTTATCAAGGAGATCAGTTTCGTCAAAGCGGTTGATCTGCGCTACGAGCTTGGTGACCACCCGCCTAAAAGGATGATACCCCAGTCCCAC
>JBGAWZ010000184.1:0-4748 GCA_044227335.1 Candidatus Zixiibacteriota bacterium
GGGATCATTCCACGCACCAATCGCGGGATTTTCGCAATTAACGAATTGCCCGACCTCCAACCGCGAATTCAAGTCGGACTCTTGAATATTCTCGAAGAATCTGATATCCAGGTGCGCGGTTTTCCCCTCCGCCTTCCGCTTGATATCTGCATTGTCTTTACGGCCAACCCGGAAGACTACACCAATCGCGGGAATATCATCACACCCCTTAAAGACCGGATCGATTCGCAGATCATCACGCATTACCCGCGGTCGCTGGAAGAGGCCAAGGCGATCACGGCCGACGAAATCTCCGACAAGAAATCTCACATAGTCGTTCCGGAATTCATTCGGGATGTTGTCGAGCAGGTCACATTCCAAGCTCGCTCCAGTGAGTATGTTGATCAAAGCTCGGGAGTGTCGGCTCGGATGTCGATCTCGGCGTACGAGAATTTCCTTTCGAATATCGAACGTCGAGCCCTTATGGCCGGAGACTCCGAAAATGACCTGTTTCCTCGAGTATGCGACCTCTACGCGATTATCCCAGCAGTTACTGGAAAAGTCGAGCTGGTTTACGAGGGCGAGCAGGAGGGACCGGCTCTGGTCGCTCACAGCCTGATCGGAAAGGCCGTAACCTCGGTCTTTCTCGGCCATTTCCCGCCTCCGGCTAAAGAGAAGAAACGTGGCGACGAACGGCCTGCTGAAAATCCGTACGAGGCGGTGATCGACTGGTTTGGTTCGGGGAAAAAACTCGAACTGGGTGATGAATTATCCTACGACGAATATCGACAGCGCCTTCTCTCTGTTGCCGGTCTCAACGCGGTTGTGCGAAAGTACAACAAGACAAAAGACGAGCGTGAGCAACTCCTCTGGATGGAATTGGTGCTCGAAGGGCTTCATCATCACAATCTGATCGCCCGTGAAGTCACCGATTCGACTGTTCGCTATGGCGATGTGTTTTCAAACATGCTCAAAGGAATCGGTGGGGCCGACGATTGAAATTCATCTATTCCAAATGGGATGATGAACTTTTCGCCCGGCTGAGGAATCTGTCGGATCTGATGGCGATCTATCAGTATCTGCTACTGCGGTTCAACGGCGATGTCGAAGAAACTCTGAAATTGATGCGCCGCCTTCAGGCCCAGGGGATCTTGGACAAGAAGTTCGATCTCGACGAATTTGAAGAGGCCCTCAAGAAATCCGACATGATTAGCCAGGGGAAAGCCGGCCTGAAACTGACCGGCAAAGGGGAGAGGACCCTTCGCAAAGACGCTTTTGAGCAGGTTTTTCAGCGGCTCAAGTCATCAGGGCGGGGAGACCACAGAGTCCCACGAGAAGGCGGAGCCAGCGACGAGGCCCTCCCGGAACGAAGGCCATTTACATTCGGCGATAATCCGCGCCATATCGATTTTAGTGCGTCGATGTTCAATTCAATCACTCGTACCGGCTCATTTGATTTCGATATGCAGGAAAAGGATCTGGAGGTCAACGAAACCGAGCGCTCCGGATCGTGCGCCACTGTTTTGCTCATCGATATTTCGCATTCGATGATTCTCTACGGTGAAGACCGGATCACACCGGCAAAGCAGGTGGCGATGGCCTTCACTGAACTGATTCTAACAAAATATCCAAAAGATGATCTGTGTATTGTCGCTTTTGGCGACGACGCCGAAGAGATCAAGATCGAAGACCTGCCCTATCTGGCGGTCGGACCCTACCACACCAACACTCAGGCGGGACTCCGAATGGCCCGTCAGCTTCTGATGGCCCGCAAGCATGTGAATAAGCAGATCTTCATGGTGACCGATGGCAAGCCGTCGATGATCATCCGTCCCAACGGCCAAATCTATAAAAATCCGATTGGGCTTGATCCTCGGATTGTCAATCGCACGCTTGACGAAGCTGTCATTTGCAGGAAAAAGAAAATCCCGATCACTACTTTCATGGTCACCGACGACCCGCATCTGCAACAGTTTGTCGCACGACTTACCGAGCTTAATCGCGGGCGGGCATACTTTTCGTCGGTTGATAACCTTGGCAAGTTTGTCTTGTGGGACTTTGTCGCCAATCGCAAAAAAGGTCGCAAAGGAAACGACTAAGCTCTTTCCGCCCTACTTTCGAAATAGCGTCCAGGTTCCCAGCAAGTCTTTCGTCAGATCCATCTCTTTATCCCATCCGAATGCCTTTGCCATAGTGTGGGCAAACTCGGTGTCGTCGGTATCAAACGAAAGTGTTGTAAAGCCAATCCGCTCGACCAGCGCTTTGTCAAACGGGCATCGTCCGTCCGACCAGGGGATATACGGTTCTTCCGGCTTACTCAGGGCTGGGTGCAAATTGTAGATCATGAAATATCCGCCCGGATTGAGCAGGTCATAGACTCTCTGAACAAACGTGGAATCATCAACTCCCAGATTCACCAGCATTTTGGGATCAACCGGACGCTCCGGATGGATGTATCCGCGCTTAAGCGTGTTCTTTGAGAAGAAGACGTCGAAACCTGTGCCGATTGCCGATGTGATATTGGTATCAGTAGGAAAACTCCCAATCAGCGAAGTTACATTGCCGTCATGGGTCGCTTTCGATCCGGTCGCACGGTGTATAGGCCCGGTATCACCACTGTCGCCGTAGAGAATCTTTAGCAGTTGATCGACTTCAATGCCGTAGACACTGGCCCCTTGGCTTGCCATCAAGCGAAGTTGCCCGACCGAGCCGTATCCGAAATCAATAACGCGCGTGCCATCGAGTGTTTTCAACCCCGCCTGCGCGACCAGATCGAGCGGGCGAACGAAAGCGAGCGGAGTGCCGTAGCGAGTGTAATAGTAGAATTGATCGTTCAATTCACGACGATCTACTCCTGCTTTCGCCGAATCCGGCAAGTTAGAGTACTGCGCGGGAGAAAAGTACTGTCTTGGGTCTTTCCTCACATACACAACTCGCGGTTTGTCCATGGGCGGCAATTGCGGCACTGCCGAAAGAAATCCACGGGCAATCTCTGATTTTACCAGCGGCGCTAACGCGGTCGCCTCGCGCTTGAGCGAGCCGAGCGCCGAGCTATCCTCCTGCGCCACTGCGCTGGACGTCCATAGCCCCACTACAACTAGTACTGTCACGCAGAATGTTTTCAATCTACTCCTCCGGTTTGGAGAAATACGAATACTTCCCCGTATATGTTGCGTCTCAATAATATGACGTGTCAACCGCCCTTTTGTCCACTGCGATGATCGACTTGCTCAATCGTTGATCAGGCCATAAATTGCCTGTTCATGAAGACTTACCGGCTTGAGGCCTTTAGCGACGGCGTGATCGCGATCATCATCACGATCATGGTGCTGGAACTTAAAGTACCACACGGGACTGACTTTGGATCATTAGTTGCGATCTTACCGGTTGTCATGGCCTACATTCTTTCATTTTTCTTTTTGGGGATTTACTGGAACAATCACCACCATCTGATTCATGTCACCAAGGAAGTTACCGGCGGAATCATGTGGGCCAATTTGCACCTTTTGTTTTGGCTCTCGCTCATCCCATTTTGCACCGGGTGGATGGGGGAGAATTACAACGCGCCGCTTCCGACCGCGGTCTACGGGTTCGATATGCTCATGGCCGCGATAGCTTACACAACCCTGCAACGGCTCATCGTGTCGTGCCACGGCGCCGATTCAAAACTTGCCGCATCGCTCGGTAGCGACATCAAGGGACGGGTATCGCTCGGGTCATACGCAGTGTCTATAGCTCTCGCGCCGATCTCTCCGCGTGCCTCGCAGATACTCTTTCTATTGGTAGCGCTCATCTGGATTGTTCCCGACCGCCGCATCCGCGCTGTCTTTTCAGAATAAGCTCTAAAGGAGAACATCTATGTCACCAAGTTTTCGCGCCATCCCTCCAACCAGTGCCGAGTTTGCACCCTATTACGCGGCGTATATCGCCCGTGTTCCGGCGGGGGACATTGTCGAAACACTCAAGCGTCAGCAACCGGACATGATCGCGCTCATCTCTGGCCTGTCACCTGAACAGGCCGCCTACCGGTACGCTCCCGGAAAATGGTCGGCGCGAGAGGTGGTTGGACACGTCATCGACTCCGAGCGAATATTCGCCTACCGGGCATTGCGAGTGGGCAGAAACGACAAGACGCCACTCCCCGGATTTGAAGAAAACGACTATGTCGCCAATGGTAATTTCGAGGAACGATCAATCGCCGATTTGGCCGCAGATTTCGATCATCTCCGCACTACAACCATCGACTTGCTTCGACAGTTTACACAAGACGCCTGGTTGTACACCGGGATCGCCAATGCCTTTGACATAAGTGTTCGGTCGATTGCCTGGATTATCGCCGGCCACGAACTGCATCATCGTGAGATTCTGACAACTCGGTATCCCAAGAAGTAACCAATAAAGCATTTTGTCCCAACGATAGGAAGATACCCAGTGCAGGAAATTCGCCAGCTCATCGACGGCTTCGGCAAGTTCCGCCGCCAATATTACGAAGGGCACGATCGCACGTTTGATCAACTAAAGGCGGCTCAGACTCCAAGTATTCTCGTAATCGCCTGCTCCGACTCACGGGTCGATCCGGCGATCCTATTGGACGCCGTCCCGGGCCAGTTGTTTGTCGTTCGCAATGTCGCTAACCTCGTGCCGCCGCGATCCAGCGACGGCGGCACGCACGGTGTCAGTGCCGCGCTCGAATTTGCCGTAACTGTTATCGGGGTACGGCACATCATCGTGCTCGGTCATTCGCAGTGCGGGGGGATCGGAGCGCTCCT
>JBGAWZ010000185.1:0-7587 GCA_044227335.1 Candidatus Zixiibacteriota bacterium
CGTCAACTCTTCGATCAAAATGCCGGAGTTCAATACTGCGCTTGAGGCGCTGGCCAAGTCTCCCGGTGAACGGATACTGTTTGAAACTGACGACGAGCAATCGCTTTTGCGGGCCGCCCGTATTTCCAAAGAATTCGCCACGCCGTTTGTGCTTGTGGGAAGTGGCTACGAATACCGAATCGCTGATCAGATCGCCGGAACCGGACTACCGATCATCTTGCCGGTGGTTTATCCAAAAGCGCCGGAAGTGAAAACGATCGAAGATGAACTCGATGTCACGCTCGAACAACTTCGCCACTGGGAAATGGCCAAATCCAACGCCGCCCGATGGTCACGGGCCGGAGCGAAGTTCGCATTTACGACGAAGGGCCTGAAAGACCGCGCGGACTTTCTGAAAAATGTCCGGTTAGCGGTGACCTTTGGATTGTCCAAGACAGCGGCCCTGACTGCTTTGACTACTACAGCGGCTGATCTTTGTGGTGTGACAGCTCAGGTCGGTACACTCGATCCGGGCAAGTTCGCCAATTTCATCGTCACCGACGGCGACTTATTTGATAACAAAACCGACATTCATTCAGTCTGGGTGGCCGGCAACGAAAATGAATTCAAACCAATTGACCAGATTGATTTCCGCGGCGAGTATATGGCTAAGTTAGGGGAAAAAGACCTCTCCCTCTCCATCTCAGGTGAAATCGATAAACCGTCCGGCGAATGCAAATTGGGTGAAATCAAAGCTCCGCTATCCGATGTGCAAACCGAACGTAACAAGATCTATTTTTCAATCAATGGGGATTCGCTTGGAATACCTGGCACTATTCGATTTGCCGCTCGTCGCCCTGGAAATGTGATGCAGGGAGTGGGCGAGAAAGCAGATGGCTCCGTAATTGAATTAATTGCCACTCGAATGTCGCCTTTCACTCCACCACCGGACACTGGAAAAAGCGCAGAAAAACCAGTGGATACGGTCATGGTCTCGAGTTTCACTTTCCCCAACACCGCTTTCGGCCCGGCCCATCCAGCTGAATCTGAAAATGTCCTGATCAAGAATGCGACTGTATGGACTTGCGAAAGCGACGGCGTACTTGAAGGCACCGATGTCCTTGTCCATAACGGCAAGTTTGCCAAAATCGGCAAG
The DNA here is from genome assembly GCA_044227335.1 of Candidatus Zixiibacteriota bacterium. GTDB lineage: Bacteria > Zixibacteria > MSB-5A5 > GN15 > FEB-12 > JACRAV01. Next base: position 1,136 of record JBGAWZ010000185.1, read on the forward strand.
GGTCTGCTTGCGCCGTCCGGGACCAAAGTGATTGACGCCACCGGCCTGCACCTCACCCCCGGAATTATCGATGAGCATTCGCATATCGCTATCTCCAAAGGCGTTAACGAGGGGTCAGCTTCGGTATCGTCCGAAGTCCGTATCGGCGATGTTACCGACCCGGGTGATATCGATATCTACCGCGCTCTTGGTGGCGGCGTGACCATCACCCACTGCCTCCACGGTTCTGCCAATGCTATCGGCGGACAGTGCCAGGTGATAAAGCTCAAATGGGGCAGTAGTGCCGAGGATTTGAAATTTGCCGCCGCACCGCCCACTATTAAGTTTGCGCTCGGCGAAAATGTGAAGCAATCCAATTGGGGTGATCGAAATGTCATTCGCTACCCGCAGACGCGCATGGGTGTGGAGACAATCATGAAGGATGCTTTCCAGGCGGCCAAAGAATACGAGGCCGACTGGAAAATATACAACGCCCTGGCGGCGAAGGATCGTACCCGTGTCGTGCCGCCAAGAAAAGATATCCAGCTCGATGCGCTGGTTGAAATCCTCAACTCTCAACGCTTTATTCACTGCCATTCGTATATGGCGCCGGAGATTCTGATGCTCATGCGATTGGCTGAGCAGTTTGGATTCAAAATACAGACCTTCACGCATATCCTCGAAGGGTACAAAGTGGCCGACGAAATGGCGGCACACGGGAGTAGCGCCAACTCGTTTTCCGACTGGTGGGCGTACAAATTCGAGGTCTATGACGCAATCCCGCAAAATCCCGGATTAATGCAAGCGCGTGGAGTACTGGTCGGAATCAATTCTGATTCTCCCGAAATGGGTCGCAGACTCAATCAGGAAGCGGCCAAATCAGTCATGTATACCGGCATGAGTGAAATCGATGCGCTCAAGATGGTGACAATTAATCCGGCGATTCAACTCAAGGTCGATTCGCGTACCGGGAGTATCAAGGCCGGCAAAGACGCCGACTTTGTCCTGTGGACCGATGATCCGTTGTCAGTCTACGCCAAACCAACTCAGACGTGGATCGAAGGCGCACGGTATTTCTCGCTTGAGTCTGACTCAACCGTCCGCGCCGACAATGACGCTGAGCGGGCCAAACTAATTCAAAAAGTGCTCTCGACCGGAGAGAAGGGTGGCGGGCCGAGTATGGGCCGACGCCACGGCGAACCACGCTGGGATTGCAATGATGTTTACGACGTATGGGAGAGACTCCATGAAAACAACTAAACTTGGCCTGCTGGTATCGGCACTCCTGATATCGTCGACGACTTTCGCACACAACGTAGTGCCGGGAAAGAAACAAACCACACCGGTATTACTTAAGGGGGGTACACTGTATACGGTGTCGCACGGCGTACTACCTGCGACTGATCTCCTATTTGAAGACGGCAAGATTACCAAGATTGCCAAGGATATTCAGCCGCCGGCCGGCGCGCAGGTAGTCGACGTAACCGGTATGAATGTCTACCCCGGCATCATCGCCGCCAACACCACGCTTGGATTAATCGAACTGGACGCCGCGCGGGCGACTAACGATCAGGCGGAAGTCGGCCCCAATAATCCCGATGTCGCGGCGCATGTCGCGTACAATCCCGATTCCGAGGTTTCTCCCACTGTGCGGGCGCTTGGGATTACCACCGCATTGGTTGTGCCGCAAGGAGGTCTCATCACCGGCCGATCCTGCCTGATGAATCTCGACGGCTGGACCAAAGAGGATGCCGCCGAGAAATTGATTGTTGGACTTCACATCGTCTGGCCGCAGGCGGCGATTATCAACGCCTGGTGGATGGACAAGTCAGCAGAGACTCAGAAAAAGGAAATGGAGCTTGGGCGCCAGAGTATTACGGACATTTTTGACAATGCCCGCGCCTACTGGGTGGCGAAAAAAGCCAATCCAAATATCAAGATTGATTCACGGTGGGAAGCGATGTTGCCGGTATTTACCGGTGAACTCTCAGTTTTCATCACTGCAAACGACTACCGCCAGATAGAACAAGCAGTGAACTTTGCAATTGAGCAAAACATTCGGATGGTGTTAGTCGGCGGCGCCGAGGCATGGCGTGCGCCATCTCTTTTGAAAGGAAAAGTGCCGATCATTCTCGGTCCGACCGCGGCGATGCCGTTCCGGGCCGACGACGACTACGACCAGCCATACAAGCTGGCGCGTCAACTTGACGATTGGGGTATCACCTGGTGTATGTCGCCGGGCGGCGCAGGTTGGAACTCCCGCAACCTTCCGTTCTATGCCGGCTTCGCTTCCGCGTTTGGGCTTTCCAAAGAGGCGGCCTTGCGGGCGGTCACCCTCTCCCCTGCCGAGATTCTCGGTGTGGCCGACCGACTTGGTTCGCTCGATATCGGCAAGAAAGCAACTATTGTCGTGTCAAAGGGTGACATCCTTGACCCAATTCATGCCGGTGTGACCAAGGAGTGGATCGGCGGCCGCGAGATCAATCTGGACAACAAACAGCTTCAGTTGTACCGCAAGTATTCACAAAAGGGAAAACCATAGCGGGCGGAACATTTTGATTCTAAACGCCCGGCTTTGCGTCGGGCGTTTTTTATAGATCAAAAGGCAAAGTCAAATCCAACCGCGCTCTTGTTAGTGTCATAAGCAGACAACTGCCAATTCGCCCAAATACGCAGATTGAACGGCGATAGAAACGGGGTCAGGTTGCCAATCGAAAAACCCGCTTCAGTGTATGCCTTTTTCGCCACGCGAATATTCGGAAGTGCTGTGGCGGGGATTCTGCTGTCGCCGGTCCAAAATGCCGCGCCGCGCACTGAGACCGAAAAGGGAATCTTCTCGATCAGCGGAAGATGAGTCAGCGCGAAGGCATGCTTGCCGAAATTGTGCTCAAGCGTAATAGAGGCCGCGCTAGATCCGACAAAGTTCCGCTCGTTGAGCGAGGCAAAGCCGCGTCGGTCAAAAAGACCGCCGGTACCATGATCGACCACGAGCCAGGATTGCACCGGCGGAGCGCCATCAGTTATCCCCCCTGCAAACCGGAGCGCCGCAATACCTGGAATTGGCGGACGAAACCGCGCCTCTACTATTGCCTCATAACGATCAAACTGAAAATCACTATTCAGAAAATCGGGACTGCTCCACTCACCGCGCAGTTGCACCTTGAGCAACGTCGGCGCAAAATCAAACTGCTCCCCTTTTCGAGTCTTTATCTTCTTGCGCGAATCATAGCTGATCGATGCAAATGTCAAGTGCATGTCGCCGTCGTCGATAACGGGGTTGTCCCGCGGTGTTAAATCATTTCTGAATACGCTGAAATTGGTATGAATTGATTCGGTTGTTTGCCGAGTCGCTTTGAGGCCGGTGCGAATCCGCAGATGGCCGAGTGGTTTTGCCTCTGCCCAAATCGTACCTCCGCGCTCGCGAAAATAATCAACGCCGTCGAACTTGCTCCAGAGCGCCTCAAATGTAGAACTGATCTCGGGAGTTGTAATCAGCGCCGACCGACGAACGATCTGATCGAACCCTCTGGCGCCTATGCTAACAGACTGTTTCTCACTCCGATAAACCACTCCCAGACTTCCCTGCCACCGTTCGGCTGAAAAGGCATACCCACCCGCGACGGGAATATGGCCCTTCGACTCGGTTGAATCTGAAGAAGTCATCAGCACCAAACGTTGTAATCAGAAGAGCAATCGGAACGACCTTCGCCGCCTGCTTCAAGAACGGTTTTGGTGCATGCTCAATCGAGTCAATCGTCCGGTACGCCACACTCTCTTCGTGCGAGAGCGGGATGACATGTTCGGCGAGCCAGATCGACGAATCCCCTGTGTCGGCGGTTGGAGCGACTTCCATGACGTATTCGTCAATCGTTCCGTTCGGGAGCCCCTTGTCAAACACATAGTCGGACAGGGACGCCAGTTGCAGGAATGACATGTCGTTGGGAATCCCCGGAAATGGGAATTTGAATTTCACGTCGCCTGAAAAGCGGATCTCCACCGGCATCCAGATATCTGCGGTGAGAGGCGCCAACCGCTGGATATACCGTGGATTGACCAGTATGCCGAAATCGACCGCGTCGTTGAATCCAACATCGACCGAGACAACGTCGAAACTCGAATCGGCTATCTGGACAGTCCCCGCAAACAGCGGAGTCACTTTGCTTTTCGGCTCGAGTTCGAGCACAAAGACCGGCCGGCTGTCGACCATGATTGTATCGAGCAGGTAATACCGGTAGTGGTCAAGGGCGTCGGTTGCGGTCGGTGAGGCGATCGAGTACCGTCCAAGCTCAATACGGTTTCGATTGAAATTGAGTACCTGCCCGATCGAAAAGAGATTGTCGTCGGCTTTCAGATTCGCCGACTGACGGCGCGCTGTGATGATCTCTTTGTATTTGTCCGGCTGTTGCCAGAAGCAACTGGTTTTGGTCTCCGTAATCAGAAAGAGTGCGCTATCGACCTTGGTGTTGTCGTGCACATTGACGCGCGAATAGGCCTGGCAAGTGTAGTCTTGAATGCGGGATAAGATATCCCTTTTGCGTTTGATCGCCTGCCTGATAATCTCCTGCGCTGGATCGTACATTCGTGGCCGCACGGTTGAGCTTCCAAGTTCAAACGGTGCCGGCCGCAGAACAAATCTCATTGTCACAACGGTGTCGGTTCCTGACACACGCACCGAATCAGAATAGAAGGCGACGTGGGTTGCTTTAATGTAGTACGACCCGTTGTCCATAACCAGACGAAAGTGGCCGTCATCGTTGGCGAGTGTGGAAGTTGCAGTCGCAATTACTCGCACGGTCGCCTGGGGCACCGGCAATTGCCGGGCTGAATCGACAATGACGCCGTCGATAGTCAGTTTGGCCTGCGCGTTAACTGCCCCAAGCAAAAGAATGGCCCAAAACAGAGATTTAGACAGTCGCCTATTGATTTTGAAGTTCATGGTAGGTGTACGTCCCCTGTGTTACAAAAGATACAGCATGATGTAGACAGCAACCCCGCTCACCGAGACAAACATCCAAACCGGCCAGAGCCACCGGGTGATGCGGGTATGCTTGTCGAATTGCCCCCGGACTGCAAAGTAGACTGCGGCAATTATGAACGGAACCATAAGTGCCGCCAGAATGACATGCGGAGTGAGTATGACAAAGTACAGGGTGCGGGTCCAGTCGTGGTACGGATACGGCACCGATCCGGCCCGGTAGTGATAGATCAGATAGCTGATCAGAAACAGCGCCGATGACACGAGCGCCGACCACATGAACTTCTGGTGTCGCGCACGGTTTCTCTGCTTAATCTGGATATAGCCAAGCAGTAACAGACACGCGCTGAGTAAATTCAAGAGCGCATTGAGCGTCGCCTGAAACGGTACGTTCATTCCATCTCTCCGGCTACAGTGGCGAGATCGCGCCGAAGCCTGTCCAGCGCCGACTGGTCGTCGTAGTCATAGTATCCGCGAATCTTGCCAGCCGCGTCGACCAATATGAACTTGGTTGCATGCATACCCGGCAGATCATCGGACACTTTGAATCCGTCGGAACAGAGCCGGCGGACATCGGCCACTTCCCCGCGGACAAAGACCCAGCGATTGTCGGAGACTCCATGGGCGGCGGCATATTCGCGAAGGCGCGCCAGTGAGTCGATATCGGGATCGACTGAAATCGAAACCAGTTGGAGTTTGTCATAGTGGGCAAAGTCACGGTAGAATTCTTCAAAGCGGACCACCATCACCGGACAAGGGCCGTGGCAACTGGTGAAGAAAAAATCGACTATTGAGATCTTTCCCTTCAACTGCGCCGACCCGAATGGCTCTCCCTTTTGGTTCACGAACGAGAATTCCGGCAGGTCGTACAGCACCGGAACTGCCCGTGACTCTTCCGCCGCGTTGATCACGCCCTGCGCGCCGATCGCCAGGAGCACCACGGCAACCGCCACCAATCCGACCGCCGACCGAACGCGCGTTGATGACCGTACCAGTTGCTCATCGCTTTTTGAAAGCGCCGAAACCAATACAAAGGCGAAACCGATGAAGAGCGACGCACCCCATAGATGCAGAAGTTGCAGTAGTGGTGTCAGCCCGGATACCATGAACGCTATTCCGAAGATAACCTGAAATACGACCAAGGCGATCAAACTCCACAGGCACCAGCGCACCATGAGTGTGGGCCGTTCGCTCAATTTGACAATTGCATATGTCACCCAGACCGTCGCGGCAAAAACGAGTACACCGACAGTCATATGCAAATGGTACACCATGCCGGCTTTCCCAAGCCATTGAATACTCGACCAGAGCGGAAATTCCTGCGCCGCAATTTCGGCCCCCGCACGGACCTCGGTGCCCAAAATAACCTGCACAATTGCCAACAGCCAGAGTCCGGCCACCCAGCGCGACGCCCGCGCGGGATACGCTGCTTTCGATTGGTCTCGTTGTTTGGCTAGATAGTACGCTTCGAGCGTAGCATAAATCAGGAGACTCGCGA
>JBGAWZ010000186.1:0-4732 GCA_044227335.1 Candidatus Zixiibacteriota bacterium
GCTTATCGATGTCCACGCCCACACCGGTTCAAGTAACCAGGGTGTCTACTCGCAACAGAACTGGGCAATGCTGACCAATCTCGCGTTTGGTGTGACGACTACTCATGACCCCAGCAACAACTCCCAAATGATATTTGCTGAATCGGAACTGGCGCGCCGAGGAAATTTATTGGCCCCGCGTGTACTGAGCACCGGCACGATCCTGTACGGCGCCGAGGGCGGTTTCAAGACGGTCATCAATAAATACGACGATGCCGTCAGCGCGATCAAACGCACCGCCGCGTGGGGGGCGTTCAGCGTCAAAAGCTACAACCAACCGCGCCGAGAACAGCGCCAGATGGTCATCAAGGCGGCCAGCGAACAAAAGGTAATGGTCGTCCCCGAGGGCGGTTCGACCATGCAACACAATCTGACGATGTATCTCGACGGCCACACCACAATCGAGCACCCCATTCCAGTCGCGCCATTGTACGAGCCGGAACTTCGCCTGATGAGCTTTTCAAAGACAGGGTACACACCAACTTTGATCGTTGGCTACGGCGGCATTTGGGGTGAGAACTACTGGTATGAGCACAGCAATGTCTGGGAGAACACACGGCTTGGTCGCTTTGTCCCGCGCGCAGTCATCGATCCGCGGTCGATCCGTCGGACGATGGCCCCCGACTCCGAATACCATCACTTTGCGCTCAGCCAGGTCGCATCAGAACTGCTCAGGCGCGGAGGAATTGTCGAACTTGGCGCTCACGGCCAGCTACAGGGACTTGGCGTGCACTGGGAACTCTGGATGCTTGCGCAAGGCGGCATGTCCAATCACGACGCCCTTAGATGCGCGACTTTCATGGGTGCAAAAGCAATCGGTCTGGACGGTCAGATAGGAAGCATCCAGCCCGATCATCTGGCTGACTTCATCATCATCGACGGCGACCCTGTTGCTGATATCCGTCAGTCGCAAAATGTTCAGTACACGGTCATCAACGGTCGTGTCTACGACGCCATGACTCTTGAGCAGATCGCTCCCGCGAAAATGGCTCTGCCAAAGGGACCGAATCTTGATCAGTTGGTCGGTCACGACGGCCACCATTCCTGCCTCGGGGAATAGTTCACGCGACCGATATCAAATTTGACCGCATTTGTCAAAACCCGCCGAAGATCATTCGGTGGTTTTTTTCTTAGCTGAATTCTCAACATAGAAAACTATTGAACAAATCGTAGCCAACACTCGTACATATTCTGGAATCGGTAATCCGCCTCTTACCCATCCAATCCCGGCTACTCTTGCTGGCGCAGGAGTCGATCGGTGCATGTTTCGCTTGTCATTGGAGTAGTTCGTCGGGAGAAAGGCATTGGTAAGGTACACCTATGTTAAAGGCGGGAGCCCGCTTGCTCCTTGCGCTCTTCGCAGGAGCTTGCCTCTTTGTAACCCACGCGGAGGCAAACACCAATTCTATTGACTACAGCCCGGTATTCAAGCCGTCGCTTGACGTGAAGCCGCTTTCCGGTAAGATCAGCGTCGACGGTCGCCTTGATGATCCGGGATGGAGCTCCGCGGTTCACATCACCCGGTTCCACGAGCGAAACCCCGGCGACAATACTATGCCCGAAGTTCCCACTGAGGTCATGGTCACCTACGATGACTCCCGGCTCCTGGTTGCCTTTGTCTGCCACGATGACCCCACAACCATCCGCGCGACGATGAGCCAGCGCGATCAGTGGTCGGGTGATGACGCAGTCGGGATCTATCTCGATTCCTACGGTGACGGCGCCTGGGCGTATCAACTCTGGGTCAATCCGTACGGCATTCAGCGCGACATGCTTTGGACTACTTTTGGCAATAATGACCTCGGATTTGACGTCATCTGGCAATCCGCGGCCCGTACCACCGACTCCGGATGGATCGCCGAAGTGGCCATACCGTTCGCCTCGATCAGATTTCCCGACAAACCGGAGCAGTCGTGGCGGGTGGAGTTAATCCGTCAACGGCCGCGTGGTTCGGTCTACCAGTATTCCTGGGGAGCGTACGACCGGAATGACCAGTGTTTCCCCTGTCAGTGGGGGACATTTTCCGGAATCGCCGGGGTCCACGCCGGTAAGGGTGTCGAGGTTCTTCCGGCTGTAGTTGCTCATCAGACCGGAGAACTGTTGGATGCCTCCAATCTGAATGCTCCACTCACGAATGAGTCAACTAAAGGGGAAGTATCACTGGGCGCTAAATATTCGATTTCGTCGGATATGACCCTCGAAGGCGCGATCAACCCGGATTTCAGCCAGATCGAAGCCGACGCCGCACAGATTCTCGTAAATTCAACAATCTCATTTTTGTATCCGGAGCGTCGACCATTCTTTCAGGAAGGGGCCGACATTTTCAGTACCCTGTTCAATTCGTTTTATTCTCGCACCATCAACGATCCGGACGTGACCGCAAAATTCACCAGTCGCCATGGCCGAACCCGGATAGGCGTACTCTCCGCCTATGACAAGAACAGTCCATATATTATTCCGTTGAATGCCAGCAATATCTTTCTGGACGCGGACAAGAGTATGGTCAATGTTCTGCGCGGCGCGCGGCAGTTCGGGCGCAATTCGCAAGTCGGTTTCATGCTGACCGACCGTCGCTTTGATATAGGCGGCTCGGGCTCAATTGTCAGTCTCGACGGCAACTTCCGGCCAACACGGACCAGTTCATTGGTCGGCCAGTACATCATGAGCTACACAGACGAGCCGGTATTGGGTTCAAGTTTCGGCGGTAGCAAATTCGATGAAGCTCGCCACACGGTGGCGCTCGACGGCGAGAAGTACCACGGCCACGCGTTCATAACTAATTTCAACGAGCGGCATCGTCACTGGGGCATATTCGTTGGATATAACCAGATCGCTCCGACGTACCGAACTCAAACTGGATTCGACCCGGTGGCGAACCACCGAACGATGGATCTGAATGGCTCGATTACGATTCTCCCCAAGAGCGGTCCGTTTCAGGAAATTGATCCTGGCATATATTACGGCCGGCGATGGGACTACAGCACAGGTGTCTGTCGGTATCATCAGTTCAATGCCAGCATTGATGCCACAATGAAGTTTGCCCAGACGCATGTCAGCGCGAACATCCAGCAATACTACGAGCGCTGGAACAACACTCCCTTCGATCACCTCAATACCATCGGCATGAATCTCGATACCCGTCTTTCAAGCAAGTTTGGCGGGGGAGGTTATCTAAACTGGGGGAAAGGCCTCGCACGGTTTGTGTCGGCCCGGGCCAATCAGGTCCAGTATGGCGCCTATCTTAATCTCAAGCCGATCGACCGACTAACAGTCAATCCGAGTCTGGATTATTTCAGGATGACCCGTATTTCAGACGGCGACCGGTATTTCAGTGGCTATGTCACCCGTACCAGAGCGCAATTTCAGGCCACCCGGGCGCTCTCGGCCCGCCTTGTTGTCCAGTATGATGACTTTGCCCGTAGTTGGGACTTTGATCCCTTGTTCACCTACCGGCTCAATCCGTTCACCGTTCTCTATGTTGGCTCCACTGTAGACTATGCCGAACTGAGCGACACATCGGTTGACCCGATCCAACACAAGTGGCGCACGACGCACCGTCAGGTATTCATGAAACTGCAGTACTTGCTACAGGTCTAAAAGAAAATCCCACCGACGCAACATTTGTGTCGGTGGGATACTTTGTTATTCGCCAATCAAACTCTCATTGGCAGGAGGCCGGAAGAGTAAAACTGATGTAGAGATAGTCGATGAGCGCGGTCAGATCGGCGATGTCAATCCCAGGTTGTCCGTCGACATTTCCTTCCGCCGGACAACACAGCGGGGTAAACGAAATGTACAAGTGGTCGATAAGCGCCGTGAGGTCCGAAATGTCGACATGATCTATCACGTCGCAATCTACATTCCCCGTCAGGCCAACACAGCAATTCGATGCAAACAATCCGTGCGGTCCGGCCTGCGTAGGCACGACACCATGGCAGACGTCGCACTTATTCAGTGTGCCAGCATACCCCTGTAGGGAAATGTTCATCACATTATCCCGGGCATTTCCACTCGGCACAATAGCATGCGGTTCGCCGTGACAGGCACTGCAGAACAGACCGCCGTGGCCTCGTGACTGCCTGAATAGTTTGCCCGGCTCTTCTGCGTATTGGGATCCGTGGCAAGCGGTGGCTCCGCACGATGGCTCCTGCAACCAGGGGATTCGCCCGCTACTGATGCTTTCGCCAACCTGCGTCACACTTCCATGACAGGTCTGACAAGTGAATCCGTGACGCGTTTTCATCACATCACGGTAGCATTGAGTGTTCGGCCCAGGGTGACACTTGTAGCAGTCGTTAGTCCTGTCGCCATGTGCTTTGTGAATCGCCTCAGATAGTGATGGGACTCCCGGATGCCCCGGCGTACCCAAAGCATTTGAAGAATGGCAATTGGCACAGAGTATCGGTGTGTTGTTTGGATCAAACCCGGTCACCAAGTCGTGCTGATTCAGCAGGGCTTGCTCCGAAACATGGCACCCCGCGCTTATGCAATTAATCTCATTGGACACAGGAACCACAGGTTGGGCAGTTGCTAAGAGAGTATTTGATGCGTCATACAATTTGAGTAGGCCAAGTTGAAAGGGATCCTCGTGTAACAAGTCGGCATCGGTAAACGGTGTAATCGGGATGCCGGTTGCACTAAAGTGGTCAGTTTCAACGGTCATGGTGCCCGACAGTCCGTTGAAACTGACCAC